>DASWBF010000168.1:0-11224 GCA_036390735.1 Mycobacterium sp.
ACCCTCCGCCTCGTCGGGCGCTTCGCCGAGCCAGGCCTGCGCGCCGGAGTCCGTGAGAATGTGACGGCGTTCGCCGTGGCCGACGTCGGCGGGCACCGGCACCACCGGCACGCCGGCGATCAGGCAGCCGGTGACGGCCAGCACGGTCGACGCGGTCGGGGTGGCCAACACCGCGACCCGGTGCGCGCCGCCGACGCGTTCGGCGACCGACGTCGCGGCGCCGACCAGGTCGCTGCGGCTTAGCGAGACGGTGTCGTTCGAGGAGCCGATCCGCACCGCGTCGCCGAGGTCGGCGCCGGCGCCCAGCGAGGGCAGCAACACGCCAGCGAGGCTACTGCCTGCGCGATGTTCATGCTGCGATGAGTTCCGGTGCGCTCATCTGTCTATATCGGTATGACGATCACAGCACGCAACCTCGACGGCTACGGAGCGCCGGCGATCGAATGGGACCGGGTTCGTGAGGTCCTCGACGGCCAGCTGACACAGGCACCGGGAACAGTCCCCCGCAAGCGGGAGGTGCCCCCAGGACCCGACCGTCACACAACGTGGCTGACGACGGTCAACCATGACGGTAGCCCCCACGTGATGCCGGTCGGAGTCATGCGGCACGGCGGACACTGGTACTTCACCTCCGGACCGGCCACCCGCAAGTCCCGAAACCTGGCCCGCGACCCGCGATGCGTGGTCAGCGTCGCGACGCTTCCGTTCGACCTCGTGATCGAGGGGACGGTGCAGCGGGTGACGGAAGGCGATGAATTACGCTCTGTTGCACAGGTTTTCGTCGACAACGGATGGCCGGCCGAGGTCGACGGTGACGCGCTCACAGCCGAGTACAGCGCTCCGTCGGCCGGTCCGCCGCCCTGGTACGTCTACCGCGTCGAGCCGTCAACGCTGTTCGCGCTCGGCACGTCTGAACCGTACGGCGCCACGAAATTCGATGTGACGTAGCCGAATTGTGACCTAGCCAGCGCTTGTGCCACGCGATCGCAATACCGTGGATCCGCCGATCCAACAACTAAACTGCCGGTGATGTGTGTCCTTCGGCGGAAGTGGACTGCGTTGCTCGGTGCAGTCCTGTTTGCCGTGTTCACCGCGAGTCCGTTTTCAGCCAGCGCTGAAAGTCCTTCGTGGAACGGCAAGTACACGCTCGTCGGATACGCAGACCAGAAGACCGGCAACAGCAGGGCGGCCCGACAACCTGAGGCTCCGTTCAGCGGCGAGCTCGTGTTCGTCACCAAGTGCTCGGGAGGCTCGTGCGTCGCGACCGTCGTCGACGGGCCCCGCCCGAAGAACCCGACGGTCCCGCTGCCCGAGCGCTACACGTGGGACGGCAGTCGGTGGGCGAACATCTACGACTGGCAATGGGACTGCTTCATGGGTGACGGCGCCCCGAAGGTGTGGAGCCCGGCGCGGTCGTGGACCTATTACGTTCCGCAGCCAGACGGAACGCTGCGCGGCACGTGGATGACCGAGATCTACGGCGGCCCGTGTGAGGGCAGCGTGTGGATGCCGGTGGCGGCGTTCCCGCTGCAGCGTCAGTGACGGGGTCGAGCCGCGAAGAGCAGTAGCCCGACCGCGAAAACCGCGCCCACGCCGCCGGACACAAGCAGCGGCAGCCGCCCTGCCGCTCCCCACAGCAGCCCTGCCCACAAGCCGGCGAACAGGATCGCGAATCCGCTCAACCCCTGGAAGACGCCCTGCCCGCTGGACTGCAGCTCAGGCGGCAGCAGCGTAGAGATCCACGCCTTGCCGACACCGTCGTAGCAGGCGGTGAAAACCCCGTACACCCCGATCAACAACCACGCCAACACGGTGTCGGTGGTCAACCCCAATCCCAGGTAGCCTACCGCGAAGAACGCTAAACCCACCCCGAAAACCGTTGCGGGCGTGAACTTATCAGCGAGCATACCGGCCGGATAGCTGGCCAGCGCGTACACCGCGTTGTAGCCGACGTACGCCAACACCACCCCCGCGACGCCGAAGCCGATATCGTTGAGACGCAACAACAGCAGCGCGTCCGGGAAGTTGGCCAGGCTGAACGCCACCAGCACCGCCGCCACCCGCCAGTACCGCCCGGGCAGCCGTCGAACACCGGCGAACACCGGCGACCTCGCCTCGCGGGTGCGGGCGCGTTCACGCACCAGGAACACCAGCAGCACGGAAATCGCCGCGGGGATCACCGCCAGCCACAGCACCGGGGCGATCTGGTGGTCAAGCAGCTCGTAGCCGGCCAGCCCGAGCAGCGGGCCGACGACCGCCCCGGCCGTGTCCATCGCGCGGTGGAAACCGAACACCCGGCCCCGCGCTGCGGGCTCGATGTCCTCGACGAGCAGCGCATCGCGAGGCGCGCCGCGCAGGCCCTTGCCCAGCCGGTCGACCACCCGACCCGCCAGCACGCCCGGCCATGCGGCGGCCGCGGCGACGATCACCTTGCCCAGCGCCGCCATGCCGTAGCCGGTGGCGATCAGCGGACGCCGCGCAAACCTGTCACCCAGCGGGCCGGCGGCCATCTTCGTCAGCGCCGCGGCACCCTCCGCAGCACCCTCGACGGCGCCGACCACCGACGGCGGCGCGCCCAGCACGCTGGTGAGATAGATCGGCAGCAGCGGGTAGAGCAGCTCGCTCGCAGCGTCCTGCAGAAACGACACCAGCGAGAGCACCCAGACGTTGCGGGTCAGCCAGGGGCGCCGGTGCTCAACGGTCACGTGCCGAAGTGTCTCGCATCCGTCGTTGTCCCGCGACACTTAACCCTGTGCGACGACACGCCGCGACGGCCGCAGACGATTAAGTTTCGACGAGTCGTCAGCGGCCAGCCAGCGCCCGCAGGAAGAACGTCAGATTCGCCGGCCGCTCGGCCAGCCGCCTGACGAAGTACCCATACCACTGCGTGCCGAACGGTACGTACACCCGCACCGCGTCACCCGCGTCGGCGAGGCGGCGCTGCTCGGCGTCGCGGATGCCGTACAGCATCTGGTATTCGAAATCACCCGCGCCGCGGCCTGTTTCACGAGCGAGCGCACCGGCCGCCGCGATCACCGCCGGATCATGCGACGCGACCATCGGATAGCTTGACCCCGACATCAAGACGTGAAGGCACCGCAGGTAGCTGTCGTCCACGTCGTCGGGTTCGCGGTAGGCCACCGAGGCCGGCTCGTCGTAGGCGCCCTTGCACAACCGGATCCGCGCACCCGACGCAGCGAATTCGCGGCAGTCCGACAGCGTCCGCCGCAAATAAGCCTGCAGCACCGCGCCGAGCCAGTCGAAGTCCGCACGCAACTCCCGGACGATCGACAGCGTCGAGTCGGTGGTGGTGTGGTCCTCTGCGTCCACGGTCACCCAGACGCCCGCGCGCTGCGCGGCGGTGCAGACCGCGTGGGCGTTCTCCAGCGCGATCTTCTCGCCGTCGCGCGGCAGCGCCTGCCCGAGCGCCGACAGCTTCAAGGACACTTCAAGCGGGCGGACGCCTTCGTAACGAGCGTCGGCCCGTCGGCCCAGTGCGTCGAGCAGCTCCAGGTACGCGTCGACGGTGGCGTCGGCGGTGTCGGCGTCGGTGACATCCTCGCCGAGGTAGTCGATCGACACCATACGATCCGAATCCCGAAGCATCGCAACAGCATTCAATGCATCGTCGAGCGACTCCCCTGGCACGAAGCGGTGCACGACGCGCCGCGCCACCGGCCAGCGCTCGGCGGTGCGCCGCAGCCGCTCCGAGCGGCTCACCGCCAAGATCGCCGGCCGCGCTGTCGTCGTGAAGAGGCCCACCGTCAAACCTCCATGTACGGATAGTTGTGGTCCGTCGGCGGCACGAAGTTCTCTTTGATCGACCGTGGCGACGTCCAGCGCAGCAGGTTCAGCGCCGAGCCGGCCTTGTCGTTGGTGCCCGACGCCCGGGATCCACCGAACGGCTGCTGTCCGACGACGGCTCCCGTCGGCTTGTCGTTGACGTAGAAGTTGCCTGCCGCATAACGCAACCGGTCGGCGGCCGCCATCACCGCGGCGCGGTCGTCGGCGATCACGGCGCCGGTCAACGCATATCGCGCGCCGCGGTCCACCACGTCGAGTATCTCGTCGTATCCGTCGTCGGGATACACGTGCACCGCCAGGATCGGCCCGAAGTACTCGGTGCGAAACGCCTCGTCGCCCGGATCATCGGACAGCAGCACGGTCGGCCGCACGAAGTAGCCCTCGCTGTCGTCGTATTCGCCGCCAGCCGCGATCGTCACGCCCGGCGCGCCCTTGGCGCGTTCGATGGCCGCGACGTTCTTCGTGAAGGCCCGCGAGTCTATCAGTGCCCCACCGAAATTCGACAGATCGGCGACATCGCCGTAGGCCAGGGCCTCAGTGGCCGAAAGGAAGTCGTCACCCATCCGCTGCCACACCGACCGCGGGATGAACGCCCGCGACGCCGCCGAGCACTTCTGTCCCTGGTAGTCGAACGCGCCCCGGATCAACGCGGTGCGAAGCACATCGGGCTGCGCGGACGCATGCGCCAGCACGAAGTCCTTGCCTCCGGTTTCGCCGACCAGCCGCGGGTAGCTCTCGTAGCGCTCGACGTGGCTACCGACCTCGCGCCATAGGTGCTGAAACGTCGTCGTCGAGCCGGTGAAGTGGATTCCGGCCAGCCGGGGATCACTCAGCAGCACGTCAGATACCGCGAAGCCGTCGCCGCCCACCAGATTGATCACACCCGGCGGCAAGCCCGCGGCCTCCAGCAGCTGCATGGTCAGGTAGGCCGAAAGCATCTGCGTCACAGACGGTTTCCACACCACGGTGTTGCCCATCAGCGTGGGCGCGGTGGGCAGGTTCGCGGCGATCGCCGTGAAGTTGAACGGCGTTATCGCGTAGACGAAGCCCTCCAGCGGCCGGTAGTCGGTGCGGTTCCACACTCCGCGACTGCTAAGAGGCTGCTGCGCCAGAATCTGCCGGGCGAACGCGACGTTGAACCGCCAGAAGTCGACCAGCTCGCACGGGGCGTCGATCTCGGCCTGATAAGCGGTCTTGGATTGGCCGAGCATCGTGGCTGCGGCCAGCTTTTCGCGCCACGGCCCGGCCAGCAGGTCGGCGGCCCGCAGGAATACCGCAGCGCGCTCGTCGAAGGGCGTCGCCGCCCACTGCGCCTTCGCGGCCAGCGCGGCCTCCATCGCATCGAACGCGTCGGCGTGGGTGGCATTGGTCAGCGTGCCGAGCCGCGCGGCATGCCGGTGCGGCTGGACGACGTCGATGGGCTCGCCGCTGCCCATCCGGTGTCCGCCGCCGATCACGTGCGGCAGGTCGATCGGCTCGGCGGCCAGCGAGTTCAGCGCGGCAGCAAGGCGCGTGCGTTCGGGGCTGTTGGGGGCGTAGTCGTGCACCGGCTCGTTGGCGGGCATGGGTACGTCGGTGATCGCGTCCATGACAGTAAGGATGGCCGAGCCAGGCTCGCCAAAGGTTGTCTTATCGGACAAGGTTCGCACGGCCAACTAGTAGAATCAGACAATATGGAGTCCGCCCGGGTGGGGCTTGGCCAGTTGCTGTTGGCGCTGGACCGGACGATGGTTACGCTCGTCGACGCGCCGCGGGGCCTCGACATGCCGGTGGAGTCGGTAGCGCTGGTCGACGCCGACGACATCCGGCTCGGGCTGGCTGTCGGCGCGGGCAACGCCGACGCGTTCTTCCTGCTGGGCGTCTCCGACGTCGAGGCCCTGCGCTGGCTGGACCGCCACGCCCAGAAGGTGCCGGCCGCGATCTTCGTCAAGGAGCCCACCGACACGCTGGTGGCGGGCGCGACCGCGGCCGGCGCAGCCGTCGTCGCCGTCGAACCCCGCGCTCGCTGGGAGCGGCTCTATCGGCTGGTCACGCACGTACTGGAGCATCACAGCGACCGTGATGATCCCCGATTCGCCTCTGGCACAGACCTTTTCGGGCTCGCGCAGTCGGTCGCCGAACGCACCCACGGGATGATCAGCATCGAAGACGCCCAGTCGCACGTGCTCGCGTACTCCGCGTCCAACGACGAAGCCGACGAGCTGCGCCGGCTGTCGATCCTCGGCCGGGCGGGCCCGCCGGAACATCTCGCGTGGATCAGCCAGTGGGGTATTTTCGACGCGCTGCGTACGGGCCGCGACGTGGTCAGGGTCGCGGAGCGGCCCGAACTGGGGCTGCGCCCGCGGCTGGCCGTCGGCATCCACCGCGACACTCCACCCGATGCTCTTCGCGCAAGCGGCTCATCGGCCCGGCGCCGATCTGGCTTCCTCGGCACGATCTGGCTGCAGCAGGGTTCGCGCCCGCTGGCCGACGACGCCGAGGACGTGCTGCGCGGCGCGGCGGTGCTGGCCGCCAGGATCATGACCCGGCTCGCGGCGACGCCGACGACGCACACGCTGCGCGTGCAGGAGTTGCTCGGGGTCACGGGTGAAGATGTCGACGTGACCGCCGTCGCCCGCGACTTGGGCATCGTGGCCGACGGGCGCGCCGCGCTGATCGGCTTCCGCTGCGCCGACGGGCCGGCTCCGGCGCATGCGATCGCGCTGAGCGCCAGCGCTTTTCGCAACGACGCACACACGGCGACAGTCGGCGACACGGTGTATGTGCTGTTCCCGCAGACCGGCGCTGCGTCGTCGGTGACGTCATGGGTGCGCGGCACCGTCGCCGCGCTGGACCGGGAACTCGGCCTGGACCTGCGCGCGGTCATCGCCACCGGAATCGACGGCCTGGCGTCGGTGGCGGCCGCGCGCGCCGACGTGGACCGCGTGTTCGACAGCGCGGGCAGGCATCCGGGCGCGATTCGCGCGGTCACATCCACCGACGAGGCGCGCACCACCGTCCTACTGGACGGGATCGTCGCGCTGATGGATGATGACCTGGTCGATCCGCGGCTGTGGGCGCTGGGCGACTACGACGCAGCGCACGACGGCTCGTTGGTCGAGACGCTACGGGCCTACCTCGACTGCTTCGGCGACGTCGCCGCGGCCGGCGACTTGCTGCACGTGCACCCGAACACAGTGCGCTACCGCGTGCGGCGCATCGAGAAGATCCTGGGCACGTCGCTCGGTTATCCGGATGACCGGCTGGTGCTGGCGCTGGGATTGCGCGCTATGCCGCTAACCGAGAGGCAGCCAGGGCGATCCGCTCGTCGGTCGCGGTGAGCGGCGGGTCGGGTGAACTGGGCCATCAAGGACTCGGTATCGAGATACTCACGGACCAAGTCGATTCGACCCAGATCGTTGATGCGATAGACGAAACACACCGGGATCATGTACTCCCGACCGATGAGGCCTCCGAGGTCGGCCGGGAATGGCCAGCGAGACGCCTTGGCGAAGTCGATGACGTCTGCGGTAAGGGTTCCGATGTTCCAGTACTCCCACACGCCCCATTCCCGCGTCGCGGAGTTCTGAATGACCACCGGATTCTTGTGGGAGGCGAAACCTCCTGACCAACACCACGCCAAGACATCCGCTTTGCCCCTGCGTATCTGCCCGTTGTTCATCATGTCCCACTCGACGTCGTCGGCGAATTGCGCCTCGGCGGTCTTCCGATCGCTGTCGTTGCCGTCAGCGAGATGCCGCAGGGCCGCCCAGAAGAACTGCGAAAAGGGCGTTGCCGTGGAGCCGGGGGCGAGATCATCGCCGCCACGTTGCTCTTCCGTGCTCGCAAACAGCGCATGCATCGTGTTGCGCGCCGAGGCGGCATCCGTTGACGTTGCCATGATCAACTCCTCATCATTCGCTAGCGGTTTGTGCGGCAAGCGCTTTGAGTCCGGCCATCGCAAAGATCGTCAGCCGATCGGCGAGCTCCGATGCCCCCTGGGTACTGAGGTCGAGTCCGGGGTAGTTGCGTTTGACCACGTTGCGATCGCCGATCAGCATCACTTGACACAGCGCAGCTACCGCAAAGCAGCCTTGCTCGGCGACGGGATGGTTCTCGGGCAACTTCATGACGTGCCCGATCGTCCTTTTCAGCAGGCTCAGTTTGGCTCGCCGCTCAGAATCGGATGTCAATCGCTCGAAGGCCGCCGACGGGGCGGCCGCCTCGCGAACGAGAAGCCGGACCGTCCAGGACCGAGCGGGTGGACCCGTTAGCACGTCGACGGCGAGGCCGATGATCGCGCGCAGCTTCGCCTGATCGTCGGCCGCCGAGTCAAGGGCGGCCGATAGCGCGTCCCGACTCGGTACCCGCTCGAGTGCCTCGGTCAGGACCGCCTCATACAGCCTGGCGAAGCCGCCGAAGTGGTAGTTGATGGCGGCCGTGTTGACCCCGGCGCGTTCACAGATCTCGCGTCCCGTCGCCGAATCGAGGCCTTTGTCCGCGAAAACCCGCCCGGCCGTCTCCAACAGCCGCTGCCGGGTGCCGGCGTC
The DNA here is from genome assembly GCA_036390735.1 of Mycobacterium sp. Lineage (GTDB taxonomy): Bacteria > Actinomycetota > Actinomycetes > Mycobacteriales > Mycobacteriaceae > Mycobacterium. The sequence goes on from DASWBF010000168.1 coordinate 8,334, forward strand.
CCTGCCACTCTCGCGGCGCACAGACGATGCCGCTGCGACAAGGTTTCGTTGCCGGGCCATGTCCACACGCTATTCGCGAGCCGCTCCAAAGTCAAATTTCAATTTCAAATATGACTTTGACAGGATCGGCGGCAGCGGACTCGCGGCGGTCTCGTCTGGGGGTGCGCGTTATGCCGCTAACCGAGAGGCAGCCGCGGCGACCCGCTCGTCGGTCGCGGTGAGTGCGATCCGCACGTGTTGACGGCCGCGCGGCCCGTAGAACTCACCGGGCGCGACCAGGATCCCGCGCTGGGCGAACCACGACACGGTGTCGCGGCACGGCTCGCCGCGGGTGGCCCACAGGTACAGCCCCGCCTCGGAGTGGTCAACGGTCAGCCCGGCCGCCTTGACGGCAGGCAGCAGGACATCTCGGCGGCGGGCGTACCGGTCGCGCTGCGCGCGCTCGTGCGCGTCGTCGTCCAACGCCGCGACCATCGCCGCCTGCACCGGCGTCGGCATCATCATCCCGGCGTGCTTGCGCACGGCCAGCAACTCGGCGACCACGGCCGGGTCGCCCGCGACGAACCCGGCCCGGTAGCCGGCTAACGAGCTGCTCTTGGACAGCGAGTGCGCGGCCAGCAGCCCGGTGTGGTCGCCACCGCAGACGGCGTCGTCGAGCAGCGACAGGGGTTGCTCATCCCAGCCGAGACCCAGATAGCACTCGTCGGACACCACCAGGGCGCCCCGCTCGCGGGCCCAGCCGACAACCTTGCGCAGGTGGTCGACGCCCAGCACGCGGCCGGTCGGATTGCTCGGCGAGTTGAGGTAGATCAGCGCGGGCCGCTGCGGGCCGAGCTGAGTCAGCGAGTCGGCGAGGAGCACCTGCGCACCGGCCAGCCGTGCTCCGACTTCGTAGGTCGGGTACGCCAGTTCCGGGACGACGACGATGTCGCCCGCCCCGAGGCCGAGCAGCGTCGGCAACCAGGCGATCAGCTCCTTGGTGCCGATCACCGGCAGCACGGCGTCGGACTCGAGGCCGCTGACTTGGTAGCGGCGGGCGAGCGCCCTGACCGCCGCGTCGCGCAGCGCCGGGGTGCCGGCCGTCGTCGGGTAGCCGGGGGACGCGCTCGCCGCGGCCAGCGCGTCGCGGATCAGCGGAGCGACCGGATCGACCGGTGTTCCGACGGACAGGTCCACGATGCCGTCGGGATGCGACCGGGACAGCGCCGACGCATCGGCCAGCGTGTCCCACGGGAACACCGGTAGTGACGCCGACACTTCCCGTCGGCGGGTGTCGGTCAGGCTAGGCGCTTTCACCCTGCGGCGGCAGATCCTTGACGACCTGCGGGTCGTTCTCGGTCATGCCGACCTTCGACGCGCCGCCCGGCGAGCCGAGCTCCTCGAAAAAGTCGGCGTTGAGCTGCGTGTACTGCGACCACTGGTCGGGCACGTCGTCCTCGTAGTAGATGGCCTCGACGGGGCACACCGGCTCACAGGCGCCACAGTCCACGCATTCGTCGGGGTGGATGTAGAGCATCCGAGCGCCCTCGTAGATGCAGTCGACAGGACACTCCTCGATGCACGCCTTGTCCTTCACGTCGACACAGGGTTCGGCGATCGTGTACGTCACAGAGCTCTCCTCAAGAGTTCTTCCTCGATGTTCCTGTGGGGCTGCCTTGATACGTGATACTAGACGTTGCATCTACCGGCGCTGTCGCAGGCCGTCCCGCGTGCCTTGCTAGGCTCCCGCCGTGGCGTCGCCGCCCTCGACCGCGGATTTCTCGTTCCCGATCGTGCCCCGCTACGCCGAGATAGACCAGCAGGGCGTCGTTTTCAACGCCCACTATCTGACCTGGTTCGACGAGGCGTTCACCGGCTTGCTCGACCACGTCGGCCTCAGCTATCCGGAGCTGATCGGCTCCGGCCTCGACGTGCACGTCGTCCATTCCGAACTGGACTACGCGAAGCCGGTGCGCTGGCGCGACGCGGTGCGGGTGGCCGTGGCGTGCGAACAAGTCGGTGCGACGAGCCTGACCGTGACGTTCACCGTGATGCGGCGCACCGCGGGCTACGACGAGGTGGTGGCGGTGCGCGGCCGCAACGTGTACGTGGTGGTGTCGACGTCCGACTGGGGCAAGCGCGCCGTCCCCGACGCACTGCGGACGGCGCTGACGTCATGACTTCCCCTTACCCGAATCTGCTGTCCCCGTTGGACCTTGGGTTCACCACTTTGCGCAACCGCGTGATCATGGGGTCGATGCACACCGGCTTGGAGGACCGTGCCCGCGACATCGACAGGCTCGCAGAGTATTTCGCGGAGCGCGCTCGCGGCGGCGTCGGGCTGATCATCACCGGCGGCTACGCGCCGAACCGGACCGGCTGGCTGCTTCCGTTCGCGGCGCAGATGATCAGCGCGTCGGACGCCCGACGGCATCGGCGCATCACCGACGCGGTGCACGCCGCCGACGGGAAGATCCTGCTGCGGGTGTTGCATGCCGGACGCTATGCGTACCAACCGCTTTCGGTGAGCGCGTCGTCAATCAAGGCGCCCATCAACCCGTTTCGGCCGCGCCGGCTGTCCGGCCCCGGCGTACTCAAGACGATCGACGACTTCGCCCGATGCGCCCGGCTCGCCCAGGACGCCGGATACGACGGCGTCGAGATCATGGGCAGCGAAGGCTATCTGCTGAACCAGTTCCTTGCGCCGCGGCCAAAGACCGCGCTGACGAAATCAACACCTGCATCTCCTGCAACCAGGCGTGCCTGGACCACGCATTCGTGCACAAGACGGTGTCGTGCCTGCTGAATCCGCGGGCAGGGCGCGAAACGCAGCTGACGATCACGCCGGTGCGGCACCGTCGTCGGGTGGCGGTGGTCGGGGCAGGCCCCGCAGGCCTGGCCGCAGCGATGAC
>DASWBF010000169.1:0-3186 GCA_036390735.1 Mycobacterium sp.
ATGCGATGCGCACGGCGCTGGCCGCAGACGGGCCATCGGTGGTGAGCATCGAATGCGCGGCTGACGAGATACCGCCGTTCGCGCCGTTTCTCGGCAATGCCGTCGCGAAAACCCAAGGCTTGAACAATCATCCGATGACGAAGGAGAACCCCAGCGATGTCGCTGCCCATGCTTGAGGACATCACCGAGCCGATCGAAGGTCTGATCCGCATCGAGACGACCGCAAAGGAGCAGGCCACTCCGCTGATCATGGAGCAGATGCGGTCGGTCTATCCGCACGACATGGTGTTCGGCGAGTACTGCACCGTCAACGACTACATCGAGTGCCCGCCCGACGAACTGTTCGACTACATGGCCGACACCCGCAGTCTCGAGGAGTGGACGTACAGCCTGCGTGGGTTCGCGCCCACCGAGGAACCTGGTTTGTGGGTCGCGCACGACAAGCTTGGCAGCCCGGACGGAAAGCGTTTGGGGAGCCCGATTTTCACCCGTACCGTCGCCAACCGCGAGGCGCGGACCGTCGACTACCACTGCGCGTGGGACCAGGGCAAGCATCTGTGGATGATCTATTTGATGCGGATCGTCGACGCGAAGGTGGTGTTCGACAAGCCGGGGTCGGTGGTGTTGTGGACCAATTGCCACCACCCGTTCTACGACAAGAACCCCTACCCGGAGACGGCGCCGCCGCAGCGGCCGGTGTGGGTCGGCGATTTCTGGGACATGTTCGGCCCCGGCCACCTGCTGGAGATGAAGAACCTCAAGGCGATTGCCGAGTACCGCTACCACAACGGACTGCCGGTGACCCCGGACTGGATGAGATGAGCAACGCATGAGCACACCCCCCGTCAGGCTGATCGACGTCTCCACGTATCTGCCCGGTGAGCCGATACCGGCCGATTACTATGCGCAATACGTCGAGGATGACCTGCGCGACAACGTGATGTTCCGCGCTCCGAAGTTCCGCCATCACGTCGGCAAGGACGAGAGCGCGATCGACATGATCGAACGGGCCGCCGCCGGCCTGATCGCCCGGCACGGCGAGGACGCGGTCTTGGGCGCCGACGTGTTGATGACGCACACTCAACTGCCCGACGTTGCGGTCTTCGGCTGCGGTAGTGGGGTCGCGGATCGCCTTGGCATGCGGCCGGAGTGGGTCTTCGATCTGCACAACGGCGGATGTGCGGTGTTCGTGCTGATGATGAAACTGGCCCGCCAGTTGCTGGCATCGGGTGCGGGCAGTTCCGCGCTGCTGTGCGTGGCGCAGAACACCGCCGGACAGGTCTTCGACCAGAAAACGGTGCGGCGCAAGGCACAGGCGGCGGTTCCCGGGGACGGCGCGGCGGTGGGCTTGGTGACGCTCTCGGACCGCTCACCGATCCTCGACGTCGAGTGCCGCACCTACGGTGAGTATGCGGCCGACATGACGATCTCCTTCGATGTGCCACGCAAGTACTGGGAGGCCGGACCCGGCGAGGGCTGCGTCGGCTTCACCGAGGGCAAGATCACCAAGGTGCTGGCCCGCGGGAACCGGTTGGTTCCCGAGGTGGCGTATGCGGTGTGCGACCGAATTGGCTTGAAGCCCAAGGAGCTTGACATGCTGGTGACGAACCAGCCGAACCGGGTGTTCCTGCGTAACTGGCGTGAGGCACTGGAGCTGCCCCCCGAACGGCACGGCGATACGTTCGAGGAGTGCGGCAACCTGTTCGGCGCGGGCATCCCGATCAACCTGGACCGTGCGATTTCCGACGGTCGGCTCACCGCAGGCGATGTGGTGATGATGGCCGGCTTCGCGCACGCGGGTGATTTCGCCGGCGCGGCGGCTGTGCGGTGGGGCGGCCGCGAGTGACGGTCTTCCCGAACCACGACAGCACGGCCGCCGAGGTGGTCGGTGCGCTGCCCGACGCGGTCGATCCGTTTGCGTTGTCGCTCAACGAGAATCCGTTCCCGCCGCTGCCGGCGGTGCGCACGGCGCTGGTCCAGGCGATCGACGTGTCGAACCGGTATCCGGAATACCTGCCGAATCAACTGCGCAGTCTCATCGCCGGTCGGATCGGCGTGCGAGAGGAGCAGGTGGTGCTCGGCGCGGGCGCGACGGGCGTCGTGTTGCAGGTGCTGCAGGCGGTGACGCAACCGGGCGACTGGATTGTGTTGACGTCGCCGACATTCGACGGGTATCCGATCTTCGCGCACATGGCGCGGCTGGTTTCGGTGAGCGTGCCGCTGGACGCGCACGGGCATCACGACCTTGACGCACTAGCCGATGCGGCATCTTCTGCGAAAGTTGTGGTGCTGTGCCGTCCGCACAATCCGACCGGCACCCTGGAGTCGGTAGCCGACGTGGAGCGGTTCTTGCGTCGGGTGCCGTCGGACACCGTCGTGCTGCTCGACGAGGCCTACGTAGAGTTCGTCGCACCCGAACATCGCCTCGACGGGCCGGCGCTGGTTCAGCGCTTCCCGAATGTAGTGGTGCTGCGCACGTTTTCGAAAGCGTACGGGCTGGCGGGGCTACGCATCGGGTACGGGTTCGGGTCGCCAGAGTTGGCCAAGTGGCTGTGGACCATGCAACTGCCGTTCGGTATCAGCATCACCAGCGCCGTCGCGGTGGCTGCCTCGTACGACTCGGAAAGCCAACTGTGCGAACGCATTCGGTTCATCACTGCCGAGCGGCGATACCTACAGCGACGACTGCGTTCGATGGGCATCTATAGTACCGACGCCCACGCGAACTTCCTCTATCTGCCCGCCGCCGGCCGAAGCTGGCGTCAAGAGTTTGACGTGGCCGGCGTGCGGGCCCGACATTATGCCGACGGGGGAGTGCGGGTGACCGTCGGCAACCGCGCGTCGACGCGCGCGGTGCTCGCCGCGCTGTCTGCCTGATATTGCGCCGAAGCTGTCGCCAGCGCGGGAAAGTTCGAGTAGCGACCGCAATGGTGCTGTGGGGCCACAACCGACGCCCCAGCACCGCGCGGTTGTCACAGGGAGGGGGCATGGTTTCCGCGTTGTCGCTTATTAAGTGCGACCCCGAGGTGGCCATGCCGCTTCTGCCCCACAGTGCGGTATGAAGAGGCGTGCCCTCCTCGCCAGACAAGCGTGACCCGATCGCGCAGGCCCGCGCGAACTGGCAACGGTCGGGGTGGGGCGACGTCGCCGACGGGATGGTCGCCGTCACGTCGGTGATGCGGGCGC
>DASWBF010000170.1:0-1848 GCA_036390735.1 Mycobacterium sp.
GCTGATGCCCAAGACCATGGCCACAGCCACCGTGGACCGGCTCTTGCACCATGCACACGTCTGCCAAACCAGCGGGGAAAGCGTGCGACTCACCCAGGCCATGGCCGGCAAGGGGGTGAACGCCTTGACCTAACTACGCCAGGGGCACGTCCGGTGGCCGCGAGTGGGCAGATCTCATGGCCACCACCGGGCAGTTTTCATGACCGCCACTGGGCAGTTCTTCATGTCCCTTGACAGTCGGGCGGTGCCGGTTTTGACCGATTTCGGCTCGCGCGCAAAACTGCCCGTTCGACACCAGCCACCTAGACCGGAGTTGCGTTCGCAGGTGGTCGGCACCATCGACTTCTCCGACGACGTGGACGCGAGCGCCGTCGCGAAGATCCTGCGGGCCAATGGCATCGTCGACACCGAGCCATACCGCAAACTCGGCCGCACCCACTCCGGGTGGCGATGTTCCCGGCCGTCGAGCCCGATGACGTCAGCGCGCTCACCCAATGCGTCGATTGGGTTGTGGAACGCCTGTGAGCGCGGCGGTGTGTCAGCACCGTTTCCGCTGGTCGCTGCGCTAGAGTGCGCACCTGACGGGCTCGGCGCTGCGGCCCGGAGGAGGTCGGCATGCGGGAACTGAAAGTTGCTGGGCTCGACGTCGACGGCAAACGCATCATCTGCGAAACCAACGGCCCCGCGGAGACCTTTGTTCTGCGCGCCGACGAGCGCCTGCGTGCGGCGGTGTGCGGTGATCAGGCCCGCGCGGGTCAAACCCAAATCGAGATCGAGGTCACAAGCGTGCTCACTCCCAAGGAGATTCAGTCCCGGATCCGTGCAGGGGCGTCGGTGCAACAGGTCGCCGAAGCCACCGGCGTCGACGTGTCGCGGGTCAAACGATTCGCTCATCCGGTGTTGCTCGAGCGATGCTTCGCCGCCGAGCTGGCAACCGCGGCGCACCCGGTGCTCGCCGACGGGCCCGCGGTGATGACGCTGCTGGAAACCGTGACGACGGCGCTGGTGGCCCGGGGGCTCGACCACGACACCACGACCTGGGACGCGTGGAAGAACGAAGACGGCCGGTGGACGGTGCAGCTGGCGTGGCAGGCGGGCCGCTCGGACAACCGCGCACACTTCCGGTTCACGCCCGGCGCTCACGGCGGCACCGTGACCCCGCTCGACGAAGCCGCGACCGAGCTCATCGACCCGAACTTCGACCGCCCGCTGCGCCCGGTCGCGGCCCTAGCCCAGCTAGATTTCGACGAGGCGCAACCCGCCGAGGGCAAGGACGAGCCACCGGCACAGCCGGCCCGCACGCGTCGCGGCAAGCCGCCCGTGTCGGCATGGGAAGACGTGCTGCTGGGCGTGCGCTCGGGAGGCCAGCGCTAACGCGTCGCGCGATCTAGCGGGTCAGCACCGCCTTGGACTTCGACGGGGTGCATTTCGCCGAGTCCTGCTGTGTGGTGGCCCTGTCTAGCGCGGGCACTCTATGTCGACGTAGACGGTGCGCAGATCGCTGCTCGCGGCGGCGGCTGTGTTGACCCCGTTGACCCAGCACTGCGACAGGGAGACGCTGGGAATACCGTTGACCCAGTTGATCTGGACGTCGTCGTAGGCCCGGGCGTTTAGATCCGTAATGGTGGCGCTGGCGTTTTCGGAGCCGGGCTGCGGCGGATCTACCGTGTCAGCAGCGGCGATTGGCGCCGCGGCCATCGATGCGGCAGCGGCGTGGTTGGGCAAGCAGCATGCTCCGAAACACGTCGCGGCGGCGCTGGAGTTCGTCCTCGCTGACTTTCTCCAAGCGCGCCAGCCAAGCCGCCGTAGCGGACATCACCAAAGGCCCCTAGAGCCTGAGTTTCCGAT
>DASWBF010000171.1:0-2745 GCA_036390735.1 Mycobacterium sp.
GTCGAGACGCTTCGCGAGCGCGATCACCGATCGGGTGCCGTCCACGTTGGCGGCATGTTGGGCCCGCTCGGGCGCGGCGATGTCGTAGATCGCGCCGCAGTGCGCCACGTGTTCGACACCGGCCAGGCCCGTCAGCGTCTCCGGAGCCAAGCCGAGGTCCGGTGCGGTCAAGTCGCCGACGACGGGCTTGGCGCGCGCTCCCCAGTCGGCGGCCAAGCGTTCGAAGCGGGACAGCGACGAGCGCCGCACCAGCACGCCGACCTCGTCGTCAGGACGTGTTTCCAGCAGTTTCGAAACCAACCGGCGGCCGATAAACCCGGTACCGCCGGTAACGACATAGCGCATGGGAGCCATCGTGGTCTCCAGCGTAAGCAAGGTCAATCAGATGTGACGCGGTCCTGGCTAACCGACCGCGCCGCCGATCAAATGGCCGATGCCGAAGGTGATCGCCATGGCCAGCGCACCGCCCACGATCACCCGCAGGGTCGGGCGCAGGGATTTGGCGCCACCGAGGCGGGCGCTGGCCCACCCGGTGATCGCCAGCGCAATCAGCACCGCGACCACCGTCACGGGAATCCGGACGGACGGCGGTGGCAGCAGGATCGCGAGAAACGGCAGCAACGCGCCAAGGGTGAACGACACCGCCGAGGAGACCGCCGCCTGCCACGGATTCGCCAGCTCCTCTGGATTGATGCGCAACTCGACCTCGGCGTGAGCCGCGAGGGCGTCGTGCGCAGTGAGCTCTTCGGCGACTTTGTGCGCGGTCTCCGGGGAGAGGCCCTTTGCTTCGTAGAGCCCGGTCAATTCGTCCAACTCGACGTCGGGTTGCGCGGTCAGCTCTCTGCGTTCCTTGTGCAGCAGCGCCTTCTCGGAGTCGCGCTGCGTGCTGACCGACACGTACTCGCCGACCGCCATCGACAAAGCGCCGGCAGCCAGGCCGGCGATGCCGGCGGTGAACACCGGCGCTCGTTCGGCGGTCGCTGCCGCAACGCCGACCACGATCCCGGCGGTCGACACGATGCCGTCGTTGGCGCCGAGGACGCCGGCCCGCAGCCAGTTGAGCCTGCGTGCCACCGCGCCGTGGTGCGGCTCCGCCGGATGCGGTGCTAATTCGCCATGGTCGGGTGCAGACGTCACGGGTAGAGGTTAATTCCCACCCCGTCGTCGAAGGAGCGATTAACAATTCGGGGATGACGCGTTCGTGGTGGGGCTGGGGCAACGTCGAAGACGCGCTGTCGGAGAGCGAGACCCGCGATCTCGCGGCGAGGTGTGCTGCGCTGCTGCCCGATCACGACTTCACCGACCACGCACCGCCGGATCCCGACCAGCTTGAGCTGCCGTCGTCCCGCATTACCCCGCCCGCTCCGCTGGCCGGGCTGTGTTCCTCCGATCCGACCGACCGTGCGGGCCATGCACGCGGGAAAGCTTTCCGCGACGTCGTTCTCAACCTGCGCGGACGGCTCGACAATGTCCCCGATCTGATCGCCAGGCCCCGGAGCGAGCAGGACGTGGTCGACATTCTCGACTGGTGCACGCGCGAGTCGATCGCGGTGATCCCCTATGGCGGCGGCAGTTCGGTGGTCGGCGGCGTCGAACCAAGATTCGACGGCCCGGCTGTGACGATGGACCTCACGGGCATGGGCGCGGCTCTAGAGGTCGACGCTGTCAGCCGGGCCGCCAGAATCCAGGCCGGCGCGCTTGGCCCGCAACTCGAAGACCAGCTGCGGCCGCATGGGGTCACTCTGCGCCATTTTCCGCAATCGTTCGGGTTCTCCACCCTTGGCGGATGGTTGGCGACTCGCGCGGGCGGACATTTCGCCACGCTTTACACCCACATCGACGACCTGACCGAGTCTGTGCGCGTCGTCACCCCTGCCGGCATCAGCGAATCCCGGCGGCTCCCCGGATCCGGCGCCGGTCCGTCCCCAGATCGAATGTTTCTGGGCTCGGAGGGCGCGCTCGGCGTCATCACCGAGGCGTGGATGCGTCTGCAGGACCGCCCGCGATGGCACACCACCGCGTCGATCACGTTCGACGACTGGATCACCGCGGTCTCCGCGACCCGAGCGATCGCACAAGCCGGCCTCTACCCCACCAACTGCCGGTTGCTCGACCCGGCTGAGGCGTTCCTCAACGCGAGCACCTCTGTCAGCGGCGGACTACTGGTCCTGGCATTCGAATCCGCCGACCATCCCGTGGATGCGTGGGTGGACCGGGCACTGGCGATTGCCACCGAACACCGCGGCACCGTCATCGCCCAACGAGAGCGCGAGGCCGGGACCAACGACGCGTCGAGCACCTGGCGGTCGTCGTTTCTGCGGATGCCCTACCAGCGCGACGCACTCGCACGCCGCAGTGTCATCGCGGAGACCTTCGAAACCGCCTGCACCTGGGACAGATTCGAAGACCTGCACACCGCCGTGTGCCACGCTGCCCACAGCGCCGTCGAACGGGTCTGCGGGGTGGGAGTCGTCAGCTGCCGGTTCACCCACGTCTACCCGGACGGCCCGGCCCCCTATTACGGCGTCTACGCCGCCGGACGCTGGGACACCCTCGCCGAGCAGTGGGATGAAATCAAAGAAGCGGTCTCCGACGCGATCATTACCCACGGCGGCACCATCACCCACCACCACGCGGTCGGCCGCGACCACCGGCCCTGGTACGACCGGCAACGCCCCGAGCCGTTCGCCGGCGCGCTGCGCGCGATGAAAACCGCGCTCGACCCCGGCGGCATCATGAACCCCG
>DASWBF010000172.1:0-3771 GCA_036390735.1 Mycobacterium sp.
GCTGCGCCCGGAGATTCTGCAGGCGTGGCGCGAAGCCACGGTCGGTTGAGTTGAAGTGCCCCTACCGGGTCACGACGCATCCTGCCCACGCACGGCCGCGGCGGCCGCACGGATCTGCGGGGTGACGAGCATGATCTGCCCCAGCACACCGTTGACGAATCCCGGTGAGTCGTCCGTCGACAACTTCTTCGCCAACTCCACCGCCTCGTCGACAGCCACGGGCTCGGGAACGTCGTTGGCGTGCAACAACTCCCACACCGCGACCCGCAGAATTGCGCGATCCACCGCCGGAAGCCGGCCCAGTGTCCAGCCCTGCAGATGCGCCGAAATCAGGTCGTCGATATGTGCTGCGTGCTGCGTGACGCCCTGCGCGACCGTGACGGTGTACGGGTTCAGCGCCGACACGTCGTCCTGCTGCTCTGCCAAGGCATTGCGCACGTCGGCAACCTCGGCCGGCGTCAGTCCCCGCGCCTCGGCCTCAAAGAGCAAGTCTACCGCGCGTTTTCGCGCTTGATGACGACCCCGGTCAGGCATTCACCCTTCCCAGGTAGCTGCCGTCGCGAGAGTCGACCTTGAGCCTGTCGCCGGTGTTGATGAACAGCGGCACGTTGATCTGAGCGCCGGTTTCCAGCGTCGCCGGTTTGGTTCCCGCACTCGACCGGTCACCCTGCAGGCCCGGCTCGGTGTGAGTGACCACCAGCTCGACGGTCACCGGCAGTTCGAGGTAGAGCGGGTTGCCCTCGTGAAACGCCACCTGCACCGGCATGCCCTCGAGCAGGAACCGCGCGGCGTCGCCGACCAAAGATTCGGGCAGCGGGTGCTGCTCGTAGTCCTGACTGTCCATGAACACGAAGTCCGACCCGTCGCGGTACAGGTATGTGGTGTCGCGCCGGTCGACTGTCGCGGTCTCCACCTTCACGCCGGCGTTGTACGTCTTGTCGACGACCTTGCCGGACAGCACGTTCTTGAGTTTGGTCCGCACGAACGCCGGGCCCTTGCCGGGCTTGACGTGTTGGAATTCGACGATCTGCCACAGTTGTCCGTCGATCTGAAGGACGAGCCCGTTCTTGAAGTCGGCAGTCGATGCCACGGTCGGTTGTTCTCCTAGCTGAGTCAGATGGCGCTGGGGACCGTGCCGGGCCACCTCGACGGCGCCAATCGCCGAAAACCAGTCTAGGTACCGACGCTGCCGTCGTCGCATCTGGGCACCTCCGGCGTTCACCGGGCTCGGATCCTGTCTGTTAACTGAATGCCTCCGGGTACGATCTCGACATGCCGCTGGAGGTTGGCACGACGTTCGCTGGCTACACCCTCGTGCGACGACTTGGGGCCGGGGGGATGGGCGAGGTCTACCTGGCTCAGCATCCTCGGCTGCCCCGTGACGATGCGTTGAAGTTGTTGGGTAGCAATGTCTCGGCTGACCGCACTTTCCGTGAGCGGTTCCTTCGTGAAGCCGACCTGGCCTGCAAGTTGTGGCATCCCCACATCGTCGGGGTACACGACCGTGGCGAATACGAAGGCCATTTGTGGATCTCCATGGACTTCGTCGACGGCGCCGACGCCGGCAGCCTGATGGCCCGGCGATACCCCGCGGGCATGCCCCGCGACTTGGTCACCGCAGTCGTTACAGCCGTCGGCTCAGCCCTTGACTACGCCCACAGGCAAGGCCTGCTGCACCGCGACGTCAAACCCGCCAACATCATGATTACCAACATTGACGACGAGGCCGAACGTCGAATCCTGTTGACCGACTTCGGCATAGCCAAACCCTTCGATGACGCCAGCGGACTGACCGCCACGAACATCACAGTCGGCACCATCGACTACACCGCGCCCGAACAGCTGATGGGCGCTGACGTCGACGGCCGGGCCGACCAGTACTCGCTGGCCGCCACCGCCTACCACCTCCTCACCGGGGCCCCGCCGTTTCGAGATTCCAATCCCGCCGTCGTGATCAGCCGCCACCTCAACAACCAACCCCCATCGCTGGCCAAAACACGGCCCGACCTGGCCGCGCTCGACCCTGTGCTGGCCACTGCGTTGGCCAAAGACCCCAATAATCGATACGCGACCTGCAGTGACTTCGCGCGTGCGCTGGCCGCACCGCCGTCCCGAAATGCCGGAGCACCGACATTCGTGGCGCCGACCATGCCGGCGACACCGAACGCGCCGGACAGTGCGTCATCTCAGTCTCCGACTCTGCTTTCGCCGGGCTGGTATTCGAACCCGAGCGGCAACCCCGGGACGCTGTACTGGGACGGCCAGGGATGGCACAGTCCGCCGCTACCGACAGCCGGCGCGAAGCCGAAGCAAGGTGGCAGCCAGTTAGCACCGTTGCTCTTGGTTCTCGGCATCGCCGTGGCGTTAGTCGTCATCGGATCGATGTTGTTCCTGGCCAAGCAGAACAGAGGATCTTCCCCATCGTCGGCGTCGACGTCCGCGATCACCACGGAGGTAACCGTCTCAGCAGAGTCCCCGCCAACATTCACTAGGAGCGCGTTTCCAAGGACGACTGTGGCACCTCCAGTGTTCACTACTGCACCGTCACAAGGGAATTGGACCGCGGTTATCGTCGGCACCTGCGACGAGGGCGGCACCTGCGGCGTGAAGCAGCGCACCGAACCGCGCAACGCCGCCCCGCGGCTGCTCCCGAACGACCTGTTCGACGGCGCGAACGTGAGCGTGGTCTGCCAGACAGTTGGCGACCCTCGCACGAGCTCGGGCCGCTCAAGCAACGTCTGGTACCAGCTCGCCAACGGCGCCTACGTGAACTCGGTCTACCTTGATGTCCGCGGGTCGGGGATCCCGGCGTGCTGACGGCGGTGCGGTGAGGCACCCGGCGCGGGCCGCGGCCGCCCTCCTGCTCGCCATCACCACGTCGGTGGTCGCGTGTGGATGCACCTTGACGACGTCGGGCACGGCGGCCGCGCCGCCCCCGGTCACGGCGACGCCCGCGACGAGTCCTCCGACGACGGTGGCGACCAACGCCGACGGCTGGGAGGCGGTCGGCACCTCGGTGCAGGGACGGCCGATCCGAGCGCGGACCCTCGGCCACGGCCCGCGGAAGGTGCTGTTCATCGGGGGCATCCATGGCGACGAGACAGAGGGTGCGTACTCGACCGCCGAGTTGCCGGCTGCCTTCACCGCCGCCGGGCTGGCCGACGCCGTCACGCTCACGATCCTTGAGGACGCCAACCCCGACGGGCGGGCGGCGGGCACCCGGGACAACGCCAACGGGGTGGACATCAACAGAACCTTCCCGGCGAAGAACTTCGACACGTCGAACGGGGGGGAACCGCTGAGCCAACCCGAGTCTCGCGTCGTGTTCGACTTGATCAACCGCATCGGTCCCGACCTCGTGGTCGTCGCCCACTCGTGGACCGGCCGCCAGTTCGTCAACTTCGACGGACCAGCCCGGCCGATCGCCGAGCGCTTCGCCGCTTCCACCGGGCTGCCCGTGGAGGAGTCGAGCTCGTTCGCCTCGACGCCGGGGTCGCTGGGCTCCTACTTCGGGCGCGACCGCGGCTTTTCGATCCTCACCATCGAGCTGCTCAAGGGCTCGGCCCCACAAGCCGACTGGGAGAAGATCCGAGAAGCGCTGCTCCAGGCGATCGCTGGTTAAGTCAGAATCGCCAGGTCCTTCGGGAACCGGGTCAGCAGTTCCGGGGCCTTGTCGCCCACGATCAACGTGTCCTCGATGCGGACACCGCCGCGGTCGGGAAGGTAGACACCGGGCTCCACGGTCACCGCGGCGCCGACTTGCAGTGTTGC
>DASWBF010000173.1:0-3517 GCA_036390735.1 Mycobacterium sp.
GATGAGGCTGCCCGCGCCCGGCGGCGGTGCCGTCCAGGCCGAGACCACCCCCGTCACATGCGGCGCGTTGTTGAGGTATTCGGCGATGTCCGCGCCCGCCGCGCGGGCGGCTGGGCCATACACTCCGTCGGGCGCAGTGACCATGAAGATCAGCTGCATGTCCGACTGCCCGAACTTGTCAATCAGCATTTGCGTCGCCCGTGAGGACTCCGCGGAAGGGTCCTGAAACCCGCCGGCCGACAGACTCTTGGTCACCGGCACGGCGAACACCCCGGCGACGAGCATCAGGAGCGCGGTGACGGCGAGGACTCGACGCGGAGCGGCGATGATCAGCACGGTGATCCGGTGCAGCACGATCGGCCTCCCTCGCACGGCTGTCCTGGCGACGGCCTGTTCCATGTCATGCATTCGGCGCCGACAGCCGTTCGGTTCGGTGCCATGGTGCCGACCGCTGCTCCGGGGTCGAGACCGTCGGCGAACCCAGCACCGCGTACCTGTCCTCGGTGAGTTCTGCCGAGTTCAGGGTCGGTGGGCGGCCTTCTTTGCCGGGGTCTTCCTCGCGGCCTTCCTGGCGGGAACTTTTCTGGGTGCCTGCGGCGCGTTCTCCCCCGCCGGCGTGCCGGCGAACGCGGACGTGGGCAGGCCGTTGGCAGTTCGCCACTGGATCGCGAACTCCATAAACTCCAGCAACGCGTCACCGGAATCCCGCACGATGCCGTCGGAGAATTCATGCGTCCAGGCGATCTGCTCGGCCGTCATGACCATCTGTTCGTAAGCATCGGTGTGGCCGTCGTGCGTGCTGCCGTCGGGCTGCTTGCGCACCCAGCGCCCCCTGATTGACGCCATGCGACGGTTTCAGGCGAGTTCAAAGCACCGAGTCCTAAAGCCACAACGACCGACGAAGTGCCCTAGCCGTAGCCTGGGCAGCACAGAACAATCGACAGTTCGTGAGGAGGTAACCATGCTGGGATCGGTCGTCTTGGTGCTTGTCCGGCTGGTCGAACTGGGCGGTTCTGCGGTGGGAGTACGCCATGGGACCGAGGAGCCGCGCTACACCGTCGAGCAGCAGATCCCTGGCGTGGAGATCCGACGCTACGGCCCCCGAATCGCCGCCGAGACGGCAGTGGCGGCCAGCGAGGAGGCGGCGCGCAACGTAGGTTTCCGCCGCCTGGCCCGATACATTTTCGGGGCGAACCACGCCGCCGCGAAGATCGCGATGACGGTTCCGGTCGCGCAACAGCCGGGCAGCGTGCGTGGCCAGAAGATCGCGATGACGGCACCGGTGTCACAGCGGGCCGGCGCCGACGGCGAATGGGTGATCCGGTTTTTCATGCCTGCCGACAAGACCATGGAATCGCTTCCCGAGCCCGACGATGACGCGATCAAGCTGGTCACCGTCCCGGCCGAGACCGTCGCGGTGCGTCGCTTCACGGGCAGCCGCAGTCGGCGGGCGATCGCATCGCAGACCGCTGAATTGATGCGCGCCCTGCACGACAAAGGCTTTGAGCCGACCGGCCCACCGGCCGCGTGGTTCTACGATCCGCCGTGGACGATTCCGATGTTGCGGCGAAACGAGGTTGTCGTACCGGTCAAGCCCAACCCGTGAGGAGAGGATTGATGTGCGGATTTCTACGTTGATCGCCACCGGCACGTCAGTCGCTGCCGCCGCGGCGGTGGGCAGCCTGGCGAGTAGACCAGCAGTCCAGTCGAGTTGGTATGCGCGGCTGCGTAAGCCGCGCTACCAACCACCGGAAATAGTGTTTCCGGTGGTATGGCCGATGCTCTACGCCGACATCGCGGTGGTTTCGGCATCGACGATCGATGAGCTTCACGACAGCGGAGACGCTCGGAAGCTGCGCGCCTACCAGGCGGCCCTCGGCCTCAACCTCGTCCTCAATGGCGGCTGGTCGTGGCTATTCTTCAACCGGCGCGCTTTCGCAGCATCGGCGGCGGTTGCCGCCGCACTGGCCGCGAGCAGCGCGGACTTGACCCGCCGGGCAATCGCCGTCCGGGGGGCCGGCGCGGTGCCGCTGACCCTCTACCCGATCTGGTGTAGCTTCGCCGCCGTCCTGTCCACCCACATCTGGCTGCTCAACCGCCGCCGGAGTCGCGTATGACGGTGGACCCCGGCGGAATGACAGCCCGCAAACGCCGCCACATCGACGTTTGCCTTACCGATGCAGTCGGCTACCACGGTGTGACGACCGGGCTGGAACGTTACCGGCTGCCCTACAACGCGCTGACGCAAACCCGCCTTGAGGATGTCGACCTGTCCATCAATTTTCTCGGCAAACGCCTGCGGGCCCCGGTGCTGGTCGGCGCGATGACCGGCGGCTCGGAGCTGTCGGGTGTCATCAATCGGAACCTGGCCGCAGCCGCTCAACGGCTGGACATCGGGATGATGGTCGGCTCGCAGCGCATCATGTTGGACAGCACGCTCGGCGAGCAGGCCGCGGCCAGCTTCGCCGTCCGCGACGTGGCACCGGATATTTTGTTGTTCGGCAATATCGGGCTCTCACAGCTGAGCAACGCCGCCGTCCCCGACATCGCCAGGGCGCCGACCGGGTTGGAGCGGATGACCTTGCGGTGCATACGAATCCGCTGCAGGAGGCAATACAACACAACGGTTACACTGACTTCTCCGGCTCTCTTGCCCGGCTGCGTGACGTAGCGGGGGAACTCCGCTGTCCGACTCTGTTGAAAGAGGTCGGCCACGGCATCGGCGCCCGTGCGGTGGCCGAATTGATGCGGCTGTCAGGTGAGCTGCCAGTGGCCGCCATCGACGTCGCGGGAGCAGGAGGGACATCGTGGTCGCGCGTGGAGCAGCTGGTCCGCTACGGCGAGCTGCGCTACCCCGGACCTGGCTGACTGGGGTATTCCGACCGCACAAGCGATCGTGGAGGTGCGTGCGGCGCTGCCGGACATCCGCTGGTCGCTTCCGGTGGCATCCGCACCGGCATGGATGCGGCCGAGGTGATCGCATTGGGCGCGAATGTGGTGGCAGTCCCCCGGCCACTGCTCACCGGGGCGATCGAATCCGCTGCCGCCGCGCTCGATTGGTTGCACCGCTTTATCGAAGAGCTGCGCATCTGCCTGCACGGCCGCGGCGCAGCCGACTTGCCAGCCTTGCGCGGTATCGGTGTGACATCAATCCCCTAACCGCGAGAATCGAGACGTGGCAGTAATCCTGGCTTACGGATCGCCGTCGCTGGGCCATCTGTTTCCGATCGGTGCACTGCTGCGCGAGCTGGCCAGGCGCGGTCACCAGGTTCACTTGCGCACGATGGCCGCCGAGGTCACCAGCATGCGAAAGGTCGGCTTTCTCGCCGAGCCGGTGGACCCGCGGATTGAGGCCATCGCCGGGCAGGATTGGCTAGCGTGCAACGCATTAGGCGTGCTGAAGATGTCAATCGACGTGCATTGTCGGCGAGCAGTGCTCGAAGTCGACGACCTGAACGCAGCGATCGACCGCGTGGAACCCGATCTGCTCATCGTCGATGCGAACTGCTGGGGCGCA
>DASWBF010000174.1:0-39127 GCA_036390735.1 Mycobacterium sp.
CTACGCAAATTTGCCGAGCGGTACGCGCGACCGAGTGACGACCGCTGAGTTCGGGTCAGGGTCTGAGGCCTTTCACCTTAGTCCCTAGCGGGTCGCGTCTGGTCGTCCTAGCGTCGCCGGATGACAGAACATGACTGCGACGACAGCGGCCCGCAACAGGCGGACGCTTCTCGTTCGTTCCCGCCGGGTCCTCATCCGGTGCGCCACATCGTCACGCCGTTCGCGCGAGCCGGCCGCTTCTATGCGCAGTCATGGCAGGAATATCTCGGTCGTCAGGCCAGCGAGCTTCCAGTTGCGCGGCCCACCCTCGCGCTCGCGGCTCAAGCGTTCATCGACGAGTTCGTCATGATGAGTTTTCGGCTGGTTCGCCGGATGGGCGACCCGCAGGGGTTCGACCGAATCGAAGACGAAGCAGCCGCGGCGCTGGAGTTCTACCGGCGGACTGGGTGGCTGGACAACCCAGAGGGCTTCTTTGCGTCACCGCCACCGTTGACCGACGTCACCGTGCGTCACAAACAGGACCGCAGGCGCTCCCACGAACGGATCCGCTTCGACAGCGGCTATGCGCCGAACCCAGGTGAACCAGGCGCAGAACGGTGGCTGAGCTATACCGGGAACGATCGCGAATACGCGCTGGTGTTGCGTCACGACGAACCGCGTCCCTGGCTCGTGTGCATACACGGCAGTGCAATGGGCAGGGCCGCAATCGATCTCAGGCTATTCCGCGCCTGGCACCTGCACGAGGATCTCGGTCTGAACGTCGTCCTGCCCGTCCTGCCGATGCACGGTCCCCGCAGGCGCGGGCTGCCCGACGGAGCGTCGTGGCCGGGTGAGGATGTGCTCGACAATGTGCACGCGACGGGCCAAGCGGTGTGGGACATCCGGCGGCTGCTGTCGTGGATACGACTGCAGGAGCCGGGTTCGCCGATCGGGCTCAACAGCATGTCGCTGGGCGGATACATCGCGTCGCTGGTGGCCAGCCTCGAAGACGATCTGACCTGCGCGATCCTCGGCGTGCCGGTGGTGAATTTGTTCGAAATGCTTGGGCACCATGGCGCCGGCATGTTGTCTCGGGACGATCCGCGCACTCAGCTGATGGAGAAGGTGGCGCCCATCGGGCGGATGTTGTCGCCACTGTCGCTTGCTCCGCGCGTGCCGATGCAGGGCCGCTTCGTCTACGCCGGCGTTGCCGACCAAATTGTGCATCCGCGCGCGCATGCCGTCCGCCTCTGGGAGCACTGGGGCAGACCACAAGCCCACTGGTACCGCGGCGGTCACACCGGGTTCTTTCGCTCCCGGCCGGTGCAGGAGTTCATTGACGACGCGCTCGCGCAGTCAGGGCTGATCCAGCCGTCCCAAACTAGTGCCGGAGTGTGACGGGCCGGGGCCGGCCTTGCCACATCGTCGCTCTGAAGTCTTGACTGAGTCCAGAAAAGTGGGGCATATTGTCTGCGTGACGTCGACGCCGGATTACGCGGAAGAGCTGCGCCTGGCTGACCTTCGCGTGACGCGCCCGCGGATCGCGGTGCTGGAGGCGGTGCACGCGCATCCGCACGCCGACACCGAGACGATCTTCGGCGCCGTGCGCGCCGCCGTACCCGACGTCTCCCGGCAGGCCGTCTACGATGTGCTGCATGCCCTGACCGCCACTGGACTGCTGCGCCGAATTCAGCCGTCCAAGTCCGTCGCTCGCTACGAGTCGCGTGTCGGCGACAACCACCATCACGTCGTCTGCCGGTCCTGCGGGGTCATCGCCGACATCGACTGTGCCGTCGGTGAGGCGCCGTGCCTGACGCCATCCGACGACGGTGGCGTTCTGGATGGCTACGTCCTCGACGAGGCCGAGGTCATCTACTGGGGTTTATGCCCCGATTGCTCGACATCCGAGACGTCGCGATCACACCCGTGATCACAGCCCGATTCACCCACCGAAAGGAATGCAGTGACATCCGATAGCCGCCCCCCCTCCCCGGACGTACAGACTTCTAGCAAGAGCGAAAGCGAGAACCCGGTCATCCCGTCGCCCACGCCCAAGGCGCACGCTCCGATGACGAACCAGGACTGGTGGCCCAACCAGATCAACGTGGCGACCCTGCATTCGCAGTCGGAAAAGGCCACTCCGCTGGGCGCGGACTTCGACTACAAGGAAGAGTTCAAGAAGCTCGACGTCGAGGCGCTGAAGCGCGACGTCATCGCGTTGATGACGAACTCACAGGACTGGTGGCCCGCCGATTACGGCCACTACGGCGGCCTGTTCATCCGGATGAGCTGGCATGCCGCGGGCACCTACCGCATCCACGACGGCCGCGGCGGCGGCGGCCAGGGCGCCCAGCGCTTCGCCCCGATCAACAGCTGGCCCGACAACGTGAGCCTGGACAAGGCACGCCGGCTGCTGTGGCCGATCAAGAAGAAGTACGGCAACAAGATCTCCTGGGCCGACCTGATCATCTTCGCCGGCAACGTCGCCTATGAATCGATGGGGCTCAAGACCTTTGGCTTCGCGTTCGGCCGCGAGGACATCTGGGAGCCCGAGGAGATCGACTTCGGCCTCGAGGACACCTGGAAGGGCACCGACAGGCGCTACTCCGGTGACCGGGAACTGGCCAATCCCTTAGGCGCCACCACCATGGGCCTGATCTACGTGAACCCGGAGGGCCCCGAAGGCCAGCCGGATCCACTGGCCGCGGCCAAGGACATCCGCGAGACGTTCAGCCGCATGGCGATGAACGACGAGGAGACGGCCGCGCTGATCGTCGGCGGCCACACGGTCGGCAAGACCCACGGCGCCGGCGATGCCAGCCTGGTCGGACCCGAGCCCGAGGCCGCCCCGATCGAGGAGCAGGGCCTGGGCTGGAAGTGCGCGTTCGCCAGCGGCAAGGCCGGCGACACCATCACCAGTGGCCTCGAGGTGGTGTGGACGAACACCCCGACCCAGTGGGACAACAGCTTCCTGGAGATCCTCTACGGCTACGAATGGGAGCTGACCAAGAGCCCGGCCGGTGCTTGGCAATTCATCGCCAAGGACGGGGCAGGCGCGGGCACCATTCCCGACCCGTTCGGCGGGCCGGGACGTGCGCCGACGATGCTGGTCACCGACATCACGATGCGGGTGGACCCCATCTACGGGAAGATCACCCGGCGCTGGCTGGACCATCCCGAGGAGCTGGAGGAGGCGTTCGCGAAGGCGTGGTACAAGCTGCTGCACCGCGACATGGGACCCGTCTCCCGCTACCTGGGCCCGTGGATCGCCGAGCCGCAGCTGTGGCAGGACCCGGTGCCGACGGTCGACCACGAGCTGATCGACGAGCAGGACGTCGCGACCCTGAAGTCCAAGGTTCTCGAATCCGGCCTGTCCGTTGCCCAATTGGTCAAGACCGCGTGGTCGTCGGCGGCCAGCTTCCGCGGCACCGACAAGCGGGGCGGCGCCAACGGGGCGCGTATTCGCCTTGAGCCGCAGAAGAACTGGGAGGTCAACGAACCCGCCGAGCTGGCCAAAGTGCTGCCTGTCCTGGAGAAGATCCAGCAGGAGTTCAACTCGTCGGCCTCCGGAGGCAAGAAGGTCTCGCTGGCCGACCTGATCGTGCTGGCCGGGTCCGCGGCGGTCGAGAAAGCGGCCAAGGACGCCGGGTTCGACATCACCGTGCCGTTTGCGCCGGGGCGCACCGACGCCTCCCAGGAGCAGACCGACATGGAGTCGTTCGCCGTGCTCGAGCCGAGGGCCGACGGTTTCCGCAACTACCTCCGGCCGGGTGAGAAGACACAGGTGGAACGGCTGCTTCTGGAGCGGGCGTACATGCTGAACCTGACCGCCCCGGAGTTGACGGTGCTCATCGGCGGCCTGCGGGCGCTGGGCGCCAACTTCGGCGGCAGCAAGCACGGCGTGTTCACCGACCGGCCGGGAACGTTGACCAACGACTTCTTCGTGAATCTGCTCGACATGGGCACGGAGTGGAAGGTCTCGGAGTCGTCGGAGAACGTCTACGAGGGTCGGGACCGCGCTTCGGGCCAGGCCAAGTGGACGGCTACCGCCAACGACCTGGTGTTCGGGTCGCACTCGGTGCTGCGCGCGCTGGCTGAGGTGTACGCCGAAGACGACGCGAAAGACAAGTTCGTGCAGGACTTTGTCTCGGCGTGGGTCAAGGTGATGAACAACGATCGGTTCGACCTCGCCTGATCGAAAACCTCGTTCGACGCCCCGCGAGCTGACACGTGCTCGCGGGGGCGTCGTGGGTTTAGGGTCAATCGCGTTATGACGCCGTCACAGTTGGCAGAGCGGGTCGAGCGCGCCGCTGAGGCGGCTTTGGCCGAACAGCGGTATGTCAGCGCCATCGACGTCCTGCTCGGTTTGGGGTGGCTGGCGCACTCTCACGTCGACCGATGGCGACAGGGCCGAATCGAGTATCTGGACAGCGTCATCCAGGCCAAGCCGACCAAGGTCGCGTCTGCGATGTCGGCGTTCCATCGCTGGGCGCAGGACCAGAAACTGAATCCGTCGGAGACTGATTACGTAGCCCGCACTCGGGACCGCCGCCAGCTGCGGTTCAGCGCGACCGAAGACGCCGCCGTCGAGCGCATGTACCGCACCCACTGGCTGTCGCCGGAGTTGTCTGAGGGTGCGGTCAAGCGGCAGAGCAAGCCGCCTGATCTTGTGGTGATTTCGCCACTCAAAGAGTGGAAGTGTGCGTCGTGCGGCGGCACCGGTGACCTGCTGTTCATGGAGGATGCCGGCCCGCTCTGCCTGGACTGCGCCGACCTCGGGCATCTCGTGTTCCTGCCGTCCGGTGACGCTGCGCTGACCCGGCGGGCGAAGAAAGCCAGCCGGCTCTCTGCGGTGGTGGTGCGGTGGAGCCGGTCGCGTAAACGCTATGAGCGGCAAGGCATTCTGGCCGAGGCAGAGGCGGTCGAGCGTGCCGAACAGGACTGCTTGTCCGATGCCGAGGTGCGGGCGCGCCGCCGAGAACGGGATGAAGCGCGACGGGCCGACGACGACGTGAAGTTGCAGGCCGAGTTCGCCGCCGCGATTCGGGCGCAGTTTCCGGGGTGTGCCGTCAGCCGGGCGGAGGCGATCGCACACCACGCGGCGACGCGCGGCAGCGGCAGGGTCGGACGCAGTGCGGCGGGTCGGGCGCTCGATCCGGACGCCGTGCGGCTCGCCGTCGCAGCCTCTGTCCGCCATGTCGACACCGACTACGACGAGCTACTGATGTCCGGCGTCGACCGGGAGACTGCTCGACATCGGGTGGGCCAGCGCGTCGAGGAGGTCTTGAGGGGCTGGCGTGCTGGCGAGGCAGCCACGCCCTCGCCGCGCGACTAGTTTGATACTACTACGGTAGTACCGTAGTAGTATCACATTCATGAAGTTGAGTGTGAGTCTTTCCGACGAAGATGTCGCAGTGCTAGACGCATACGTTCAGAGAGCCGGATTGTCGTCGCGCTCTGCCGGACTCCAGCGTGCGATTCGCATGCTGCGCCACCCCACTCTCGAAGACGACTACGACAACGCATGGGCTGAATGGCGGTCAGCCGGTGACGAGGAAGAATGGGAGAACAGCTTGGGCGACGGGCTCACTGATGCAGCGCGGTGAGATTTGGCAAGTCGATCTCGATCCCGTTCGTGGTAGCGAAGCCAACAAGCGGAGACCCGCTGTCATCGTGAGTAATGACCGCGCCAACGCCACGGCGACGCGCCTTGGGCGTGGCGTCGTCACCGTCGTACCTGTAACGGGCACTATCGCGAAAATCTACCCGTTTCAGGTCTTCTTGCGCGCCGCGACGACTGGTCTCACAACGGACTCCAAGGCACAGGCCGAACAGATCCGGTCCGTTGCCACCGAGCGGCTGATACGCCGGATCGGCCGCATCTCTCCCGTGGAACTCGCCGAACTCGACGAGGCGCTGAGGCTGCATCTCGACCTGTGGTCGCCCTAGCGTCAACCCGCTGTTGCCACGGCGTGGCGACTCCCCCGGTATTGTCGTCATGTTGTCACCCGAAGAGTGGTCAAAGCGCGGCCGCGCGACGTGGACGTAAGGACATGATGTATGCGCGCGCTGCATGACCCCGAACCGGTGCCTCTGCCGGGTCCTGGCGTCGCTCCCACCAGTCCGCAGCCTTTGTCGGTCCTGTTGGTCGAGGACGACCGGGCCGATGCCTTGCTAGTCGAAGAATTGATCGCCGATGCGGCGGTCGACATCCGTTTGGTGTGGGCCCATTCGGTGGCGGATGCCGAGCGCGAGATCGCGCGCGCCCGCCCGGATTGCGTGCTCCTGGACCTGAACCTGCCCGACGCGAACGGCATCGATGCCCTCGACCACATCTGCGACTGCGATGCCACGCTTGCGATCGTCGTGCTGACGGGGCTCTTCGACGAGCACTTCGGCGTCTCGGCGGTGGCCTCCGGTGCCCAGGATTATCTGGTCAAGGGGCGTGTCGAACCCGACATGCTACGGCGTTCGCTGCTCTATGCGATCGAGCGCAAGCGCGCCGAGCTGACAGCCGTCGACCTGCACGCCAGCCAGATACGAGCCCGAGAAAACGCGCGACTTGAACGCGGCCTGCTGCCCTCTCCCCTGCTGCTCGACAACCCCGGCGTCGAGATTGTCGCCCAGTACCGGCCCAGCCGCGAGAACGCATTGCTGGGCGGCGACTTCTACGACTTCGTACAAACGCCAGACCGCACCGTCCACGTCATGATCGGCGACGTGGCCGGGCACGGCCCCGACGAGGCGGCGTTGGGGGTGGCGTTGAGAATCGCCTGGCGCACACTGACATTCGCCGGTCTGAGGGGTTCTGACCGGATGCGTCAGCTAGAACGGATACTGCACGCTGAACGCGCCGGCAAGGGGATCTTCGCGACTGTGTTGAGCCTGGCTATTCCTCCCGACAGCTCACGCATCACCGCGGTTCGCGCCGGTCACCCCGGAATGTTGCTGCACGGTGGGGGCACCGTCGAATGGATCGAGCCGCCGGGTGGGCCGGCACTGGGCCTGCACACCGGCGACTGGGCGCCACAGCAGGTGGAATGGCCCGAGGGCAAGGGGCTCATCCTGCTCACCGACGGCCTCTTCGAGGGCCATGCCGGCCGCGGTAATGAACGCCTCGGCGAGCAGGGTCTGCTTGAGCTGGCCCGCTCACTGGCGACACTGCCCGGCCCAGAGTTCGTCGACGCACTCATCAACAACGCCGAACAACGCGCTCAGGCGCACGGCGGGCTGACCGACGACATTGCAGTGGTCCGCGTGGAGCGGACCACGTGAGTTCCGGTACGCCAGTGCACCAAAGCGCCGCCGGGGCCGCGCCACAGCGCGGATCACAACTCACCGTGCAGGGATGGCAGAACCTGGTTCTGGCCGTCATGGGTGTGTTGGTGCTCGCGGGCGCGGTTGCCGGTGCCGTCTTGCTCAACCGCACCGACGAGATGTCCAGGGAGCTGATCGACGACATTCAGCCGGCGCGGGTAGCGGCATACCGGTTGCAAGCCGCACTTCGTGACCAAGAGACGGCCGTCCGCGGTTACGTGCTTGCCGCCGACCGGCAGTTCCTCGACCCGTACTACGACGGGCAACGCGCTGAACAAGCAGCTGCCGACGACATCCGGCAGCTTGTGGGTGACCGCTCCGAGCTGATGACCGATCTTGACGTGATAGAGCGGGCAGCAGCCGAGTGGCGGACGAATTATGCCGAGCCGCTCATCGCGATCGTGACCCGCGGCACTATTAACGTCCCGAAAACGGATCTCGTCGATCGCGGCAAGGCAGAATTCGACCGGCTGCGAACGCTTTTCGACGCTCAGAACGAGCATTTGGCCTCGGTGCGGACGGCCGGCATCAACGACCTCGACGAGATACGGGCATGGCGCGACAGGTTGCTGGCCGGTTTGGTGGCCACTTTCCTCGTCACGGCGATCGCGCTTGCGGTCCTGGTGCGAAGCGCGGTGACCCGTCCACTTGGTGTACTCGCGACGGCATGTCGGCGGATCGCCGCGGGCAACTTCGGCGAAAAGATCACCCCGCGCGGGCCGAAAGATATTAGGAGCATTGCGAAGGACGTCGAGAACATGCGGCAGCGAATCGTCGAGGAACTCGACACATCCCGAGCGGCTCGAGAGGCGCTGGCCGAGCAGGCCGTGGAGTTGCGACGTTCCAACGCCGAACTGGAGCAGTTCGCCTACGTCGCCTCCCACGATTTGCAGGAACCGCTGAGAAAGGTCGCGTCGTTCTGCCAACTGCTCGAGAAGCGTTACGGCGACAAACTGGACCAGCGCGGTGCGGAGTACATCGGATTCGCCGTCGACGGCGCCAAACGCATGCAGGTGCTCATCAACGATCTTCTCACGTTCTCCCGGGTTGGGCGCCTCAACGCGTCGGAGACAGAGGTCGACCTGGATTCCGCCCTGGATGCCGCACTGGGCAATCTGACCACCACGATCGAGGAGACAGGTGCCAAGATCGTTCGCCAACCGGGGCAGCTCCCACACGTCCTCGGCGATCCGACTCTGCTGGCGATGCTGTGGCAGAACCTGATCGGTAATGCGGTCAAGTTCCGCCGCGACGGTGTCGCACCGAGGATCGTCATCGATTGCGAGCAACGCGACGACGAATGGCTGCTCAGCGTGTCGGACAACGGCATCGGCATCGCAGAGGAGTTCGTCGACAAGGTCTTCGTGATCTTCCAGCGGCTGCATGGCCGGGATGCGTACGCCGGGACCGGCATTGGTCTTGCCCTGTGCAAGAAGATCGTCGAGCACCACGGCGGCACAATCTGGATCGATACGTCCTACACCGACGGAACAAGGTTCCGTTTCACCTTGCCCCCCATGCCCGCAACCGTGGACGAAACAGCCGCGGCCACTCTGGAAGGAACACATCTATGACACCGGCCGGTCGTCCGATCGACGTCCTGCTCATCGAGGACGATCCAGGTGACGTGCTCATCACGCGGGAAGCGTTCGAGCACAACAAAATCAACAACACCCTGCATGTCGCGCACGACGGCGAGGAGGGTCTGGACTTCTTGTATCGGCGTGGTGCGTTTCAGGACGTGCCGCGGCCCGATCTGATCCTGCTCGACTTGAACCTGCCGAAGTACGACGGCCGGCAACTGCTGGAGAAGATCAAGTCCGATCCCGAGCTCAGTCACATCCCAGTCGTAGTGCTCACTACCTCTTCGGCGGAGGAGGACATCCTGCGCAGTTACAAACTGCACGCCAACGCCTACGTCACCAAACCGGTCGACCTCGACCAATTCATGAATGCTGTGCGGCAGATCGACGAGTTCTTCGTTCAGGTCGTCCGCCTTCCGCAACCCGGATCCGCTGGGGGTGCTTAGGCGGGCTTGCCAAAGTTTTTTCTTAGCAACCAGTTAGGTGCTACTTCCGGTCACCTTAGTTTTGGGGATTAGCGTTCAAGGAAATTGAGTGGGCCGTGCAACCGGCCCATCGCTACCACCCCATCGAGAATGAGTCTGCTGATGACCGCCACGCTTACTACGCCGGCTGCCCGATTCGACAATGCCGCGTTCGACTGCGGTCCTGCTCAAATCCGGGCTCACTTCCGTCATCTGGCAACGGTGGTGACGATCACGGGCCGCATCGACGCCGCCAACGTTGACCCCGTCACCGAGTACACTCGGCGGTTCATCCTCGCGAAGGACGCTCTGATTCTCGACCTGAGCGATGTGAACCTTCCTGCGGCAGAGGCCATCTCATTCGTGAACACCGTCGCCGCGGAGTGTCGCGCGGCCGGGGTGGAGTGCATGCTGGTGGCTGGCGAAGCGGTGGTTGACGTACTGGACGACTTCGACGACGAAGCCCTGCTTCCGATTGCCGGCTCCGTCCACGAGGCGCTGCACTACTTCGCCGACGTGATTGCCACGCGCCGCCAGCTGCTGCTGCCACTGATCAAGAAGACTGCCTAACGGCCCTGCAGAATGAAGTCGGCGGCCCGCCATGCCATCGCCATGACTGGCCCATTGAGGTTGCCGGCGACCATCGTCGGCATCACCGAACAGTCCACGACGCGGAGATTGTCCACTCCGCGCACTCTCAACTCGCTGTCGACGACGTCATCATCGTTGGGGCCCATCGCACAGCTACCGACAGCGTGGTAGCCGCAGTAGCCGCCATCCAGCGCGGAGTCGACGAGCTCGTCGTCGCTCTGGGCATCGGGTCCGGGGAAAGTCTCGTGCCTGATACGGCCGGCAATCGGTGACTGTTCGAAGACCTTTCGCATCTTCCGCAGCAGGTTCGCGCCGGTCTTTCGGTCGTAATCGCTGGCAAAGTAGTTCGGTTCGACCCGAAGGACGGCAGTCGGGTCGGCGGAGGTGATCGTGACGCTTCCCTCGGACGTTGGGCGCAACACGAAACCCAAACAGGAAATACCGGGGGCGCGCTCGACGGCGACGGGCTCGCCCACATTGTAGGCGGGGATCGTGAACGGCCCCATCAGCAGCTGGCCGTCGACACGCTCGGCGTCGGGGGTGGTCTTCACGAACGCCAGCACGTCGAACGACGGAGCGGCCAGCGGACCTCTGCGGGAGGCCACGTATCGTGCTGCGGTGAGCGCTTGACCGAAGCTGGTGGCCAGTTGTCTGTTGTAGCCGAGGTCCTCGGACAGCCTGAATCTCAATGTCATACAGCGATGTTCACGCATTCGTCGGCCCACATTGTCTCGGCCGAGATACACCGGTACACCGGCGCGTTGCAGCACGTCTCGTGGTCCAATTCCCGACAGCTGCAGTACTTGTGGGCTGTTCAGGCTCCCTAGCGCGACGATCACTTCGCGAATCGCCCGCAGGTCCGCCGTGCCATGGCGGCCAGCGACCTCGACCCCGACGGCTCGGCCATGCTCGAACATGATCCGACGGACGGTGGTGTGAGTGATGACGGTGAGGTTAGGTCGGTGCCGGATGGGCTTGAGGAACGCGTCAGCGGCGCTGACCCGGCGGCCGTTTCTGATCGTCGACGTGGCGTACCCCACCCGCTCGGTGTCGGACTCGTTGATGTCTTGAACTTCGGTGAGCCCGGTTTTCGTTGCAGCTTCGACCATTTCGGCGCACAGCGGGTCGGGATCGCGGGGCACCGTGACGGGCAGTGGCCCCCCGACACCGCGCGTCGGTGATGCGCCGAACCCGTTGTTTTCGAATGCCTTGAAGATCGGCAGGATCTCATCCCAGCCCCAGCCCTTGTTGCCGAGGTGCTCCAACTCGTCATAGTCGGCGCGGTTACCGCGGTTGTAGACCAGGCCGTTGATGGAGCTCGATCCGCCGAGCACCTTGCCGCGCGTCCAGAACTCGGACCGCTGGTTGGGCCCGAACGGTGTGGTGGCGTAGCGCCACACATAGTTCTCGTTCTCGAAAATCTTTCCGTAGCCCTTGGGAATGTGGAAGTACGGACTGCGGTTCGGGCCACCCGCTTCGATTACGAGGACGGTGATGCGCGGGTCGGCGGACAACCGGTTCGCGAGCACACATCCGGCCGATCCGGCTCCGGCGATGATGTAGTCGTACCTGGTCATGGGATGCCTTTGAGCAGTGAAGATCGGGGTCCGGGCGGGACCAGCGGATGTTATCGCTTGGCTGGGCGGTACGCTACGGATTCGTGAGGGCAGACAGATCAGCGGTGGTGATCGCCACGTTTGTCCTTGCCGCGTGCGCATTGTCCGTCGGCGTCGCCAGCGCCGATCCGCCCGCCCCTGCACCCGAACCCAAGACGACGATCGACCACGACGGCACCTTTGTGGTGGGAACCGACATCGTGCCGGGCACGTACACCTCAGCGGGACCGGTTGGCAGCGGTACGTGCTATTGGAAGCGGATGAGCAATCCGGACGGCGGTGACATCATTGACAACGCGCTGAGCAAGAAGCCGCAGATCGTTCAGATTCTGCCGAGCGACGGTGCGTTCAAGACCAACGGCTGCCAGCCTTGGCAAATCACGGATGCGGTCCCTCCAGCGGGTGTGCCTCCGTTGATCGCGGGCGCGCAACTGCAAGGCATCATCAACGACATCAATGCGCGCGCAGGTCAGTCCGGCGCAGGGTAAGCCGTCACCGAAGCAGAAGCCATGGTCGTGTTTCGCCGCCGATCACAGCCACATCTTCGGTTTCGACGTGCAACAGGTCGCACGCACAGCCATGGGACCGCTGGCCCACTTGGTGGCCGATCATGGCCTCGGTGTGGTGGTGCCCGACCGGGCCGCCGACGTGGCGGCCCGTATCGTCGCGCTCAATAGTCGATGACGGCGGGCTCTTTGCGTTCGGTGATCGGCCGCGCGAGTCCCTCCTCGTCGCAGACTCGCTGAAGGCGCTCCAGAGTCACGTCCAGACCGGGTCCCAGCTTGGGTCCCGGTGTGAACGTCGCGGGCAAGTGCTTCATCCCTTGGATGACACCGATGGTGTCGTAGTGCACGGTACCTTCGGGGTCACATCGGTAGTCCGGCATCCGGTCGAGGACAGCGGTCAGCATCCGTTTGAAAACGATTCGCGCCACATTGGATCCGATGCACCGGTGGATGCCAAGCCCGAAGCTGAAGTGGCGATTGGCGCCGCGCTCCAAAACCACGGTGTTGGGATCTTCGAAGAGGCTGGGATCGCGGTTGGCCATCGCCCACGAAACCCACAGCCGCTCACCTTGTTTCAATCTGGTGCCGTTGATTTCGCAGTCTTGGGCGATCGTGCGACCGTCGCCTGGTGCCGGCGTGAAGAACCGGAGGAACTCCTCGGTCGCCGAGTCGAGGAGCTCGTCGCGATCTCGACTCAGCCGCGCGCGTTCGTCGGGATGTTCTGAAAGCCATTCCAGCGCATGGGCGGTCAATGCGGTGGTGGTATCGAAGCCGCCGCCGATCAGCAGAGTGAGCATTCCGAGCAGTTCCATCTCGGGTGCCGGTTCACCGTTGATCCTCAACTTCACCAGCGCGTCGACGAGGCCGGGCCGGGGCACCTCGCGGACCTCGGCCAGGTTACGCAGCAGATCGGCCATCATCACGGTGTACATTTCGGCCACCCGCGACGTGTCGGGCGAGTCCGCTGGTGTGTACACCTGCGCATGAGCTGGTTCGTTGTAGATCTGCCAACTCGCCAGCGGAATCCCCATCAGGGCAAGGGTCAACACCGCCGGGACGATGTTGGCGAGGTCGTCGACGAAGTCGATGCGGCCCTCTTCGATCTTCTCGTCGAGACAGGCCTTGACGATTTCGTCGACGACCGGTGTCCAGCGCTGCACCGCCGCGGGTGACAAGTACGGGTTGAGCACCGTGCGGTAGAGTCGGTGCTCGGGTTCGTCCATCTCCAGCATGCCGCCGCGTACGTGTGCCGAGTACTCCTGCTGCGGAATCTGAATGCCTTTGTAGCCTTTGCGTTCACCGTTGACATCGTTGTCATTCGAGAGGTGGGGGCCGCGAGCGAGTTCGAACACCTGCTCGCTGCCGGCGGCGACCCAGTGCCCGCCATAGGTGTCGGTCCACGCGAGCGGGCACCGGCTCTGCATCTGCTCGGTGACCGTCTGGAATTGTTCGCGGTATTCCGGCGTGTGCCGATCGAAGTGGTAGCGGGGGTCGTCGCTATGGGCGTCCAGAGTGGCTTCGTTCTGCATCGCGGCTTCCTCGGAGTGAGCGTCGTCGATCTCAAGTGTCACCTATCAGACGCCCGTACCGTGAAGTTATGACGGTGCTGCCTGACTTGAACACAGTTCGTCAGACGCTGGGTCGAAGCCTGTTCGGCATGGTGGCCGGGCCCGACGGTCCAGCCAACCGCAGCCTCATCCACCACACACCGGGCCCGCGATGGTTCGCCGAGGATCGTCCGATCCGCCGGGTGCATGCGGACGCCTCAATGTTCGTCGGTGGGCTCCGGGCACTGCTGCTGCAGTCGTTGCATCCGTTGGCCATGGCCGGCGTCGCGGACCATTCCGACTACCGGGGCGACCCGTGGGGTCGACTCCAGCGGACCAGCACCTTCCTGGCGGTCACGACGTTCGGCCCGGCCGCCGATGCGCAGCGCGCGGTCGACCGGATTCGCGGAATCCATCAGCGGGTCCGCGGAACCGCTCCGGACGGCAGCGCATACCACGCCGCCGACCCGCACTTGCTGGAATGGGTGCACGTCGCCGAGGTCGACAGCTTCTTGCTTGCCCACCGGCTCTACGGAGCGAGCCCGCTGGACCAGAGTGGTCGCGACGGATACGTGGCCGACACCGCCCGCGTCGCGCTGGCTCTCGGCGTACCCGACCCGCCGCGAAGCGAGCGCGAACTGCACGAACGCATCCAGGACTTTCGCCCCGAGTTGCGCGGCACCGCTGCCGCACGGGATGCCGCCCGATTTCTGTTATTCACTCCCCCGCTGCCGATCGCGGCGAGGGTTCCGTACGGGGTGCTGGCCGCTACGTCGGTGGCGATGCTGCCGGCATGGGCGCGAATGCCGTTGCTGCTGCCCTACTTTCCGCCTGTCGAGGCCACTGTGATCCGGATGGCGGGGCGCGCGGTGGTCGGTGGCATCCGCTGGGCCATGACGGGATGAGCACGCGCTGGGGGCGAGTCGGCGCACCCCGCGGTGACGACTACGACGAGAGATGGAGACACCTGGCCGCGGTCGGCCACAACGTGCACGGCGAAGCGGATTTGGTCGAGCAATTGCTTCGTGAGACCGGCGGAACCCGTGTGCTCGACGCGGGCTGCGGCACGGGGCGGGTGGCCATCGAGCTGGCCCGGCGCGGTTTTTCCGTCGTTGGTGTGGATGCTGACGGCGGTATGCTCGACGCGGCCCGCGCCAAGGCTCCAGATCTGACGTGGCTTCACACAGATCTTGCCGACTTTTCCTCGAGTGCCGGTACTTTCGACCTGGTGGTCCTGGCGGGCAACGTGATGATCTTCCTCGCCCCGCACACCGAAGGGCTGGTGCTGCAGGCCGTTACGGCCAGCCTCGTACCGGGGGGCCTTCTCGTGGCCGGATTCGCGATTCGCCCGCATCGCCTGCAGCTGGCGGAGTACGACCGGTTCGCGCAGGCGGCTGGTCTGGTGCCTGTGGCGCAGTGGGCGACCTGGGACCGTGAGCCGTTCACTGGAGGCGATTACGCGGTTTCCGTGCACAAGCGCCCGGCGATCTAGCAGGCTCGCAGGATGAAGCTGCCGGAACCGGATTCGGGCATCCCACACCTGGCCGACGTGGTTCCGTCGGTGCTGGCGGCGATGGGCGTCGCGAGCTTAGAAGCCCGAATCGGGTTGCCTGCAGACATATCTGGCGCGTGCGTGCTACTGATCGACGGGCTTGGCGCCGAACTGCTGGACACCTACGCGGCGGACGCGCCCGTGCTGGCCGAGATGCGGGGGCAAACGCTGCAGGTCGGGTTTCCGTCCACCACCGTTGCCGGACTCGCCGCGCTCGGCACCGGTTGTCGTTCCGGCGAGCACGGCATGGTCGGCTACAGCTTCCGGCTGCCGGGCGCCGGGTTGTTCAACGCCCTGCGGTGGCGGCCGCACCCGTGGGGCGAGGACCTGCGCGACGACGTCGCGCCCGAGCAGGTCCAGCCCATGCCGACAACGTTCGAACGGGCTGCGTCCGCCGGAGTCGCGGTGAGCGTGGTCTCCGGCGCGGAGTTCACCGGCTCCGGCCTGACCCGGGCGGTGCTGCGCGGCGGACGCTACGTCGGCGTGCATGCCCTCGGAGATCTGGCGGTGGGGGTACGGGCCGCCATCGCCGACGGCGGCTTCTGTTACGGCTACCACGGCGAGCTCGATCTCCTCGGGCACGTTTACGGTCCCGGCGCGGCGGCATGGCGGTCGCAGCTGCGTCAGGTCGACCGGCTGGTCGAGTCCGTGGTCGAGAGCCTGCCGCCCGGCGGGCTGCTCGCGGTCGTGGCCGACCACGGCATGGTGTCCGTGGACAGCGCAAACGCTGTCGACGTCGACGACTGCGAGCAGCTGCTGGACGGCGTGCAGGCGATTGGCGGGGAGCCGCGAGCCCGGCACGTCTATGTCGCGGACGGCGCTGCTGAGGCGGTGCTCGCGGCGTGGCGGGAGGCACTGGCGGACCGGGCGTGGGTGGTGTCGCGGGAGGAAGCCATCGCAGCCGGGTGGTTCGGTGAGCGTGTCACCGACGACGTACGTCCGCGCATCGGCGACGTCGTGGTGGCGGCCCGGGGCTCGGCGGCCGTGGTGCGTCGAAAAGTGGAGCCGCTGGAGTCGTCGCTGATCGGACACCACGGCTCGCTGACCACCGCCGAGCAGCGAGTGCCGTTGCTGCTGGCCTACGGCTGAGGCTCAGCGGCTCGTCGAGACTGCGTATTTGCAGGAGAACTTCGAGTGCGGGCCTGCCGGAATCTCCCCCGCAAGCGGGAGGTGCCCCCAGTTTCGGCGCAGCCCTAGAGAACGAACGACGAGGAGATGACGTCTCCGCGGGGCAACTGCTCCCTTGTCGAGCTTCGAGAACAACACGCCGATGTTGTCGCCGGCTGCCGCCTCACTGATCGTCTTGCGGAAGGTCTCGATGGCGTCGACCGTGACACTGGGACCGCCGTTGATCTGCACCTCGTCTCCGACGCGGAGTTGCCCATGCTCGACGCGACATGTCGCGACGATGCCGCTCGATTACGGATGACGAACACGTCGTCGACTGTCATGCGGAACATGTGTGGCAACATTACTCGCCGGGTCGCTCTCCGTTGAAAAGGCTTGCAGTACAACGTCAATTCAGACCGCGACGGGCGAAATCAGCGAGGAACTGGTAAGTCCGGTCATACGCGTCCGAATCACTGGCCAGTGCAATGCGCGATGCCACGAAGTCGGTGACACCAATCTGATGCAGTCGTTCCAGTTGTCGGCGGACCTGTGTCTCCTCACCGGTTATCGCGAGATCGCCCATGGTTTGGAGGCCTTCGTGGTTGAGCAGTGCACGGTACGACGGCCACCTTTCGTAGCCCGGGTACATCGCCTGGGCTGCCAGCGCGCGCCGTCGCAATCTTTGGTGACGGCTATTGGGAATAACGCCGCCACTCGTGGGGCACTTCGGCCTGCCGCGTGCGCGGGCTTCGTGATGCGAGGTAGCACAATTGTCTCGATGTAACGGTGCCCGGCCGCGCCGCGCGCGGTGTCATCTGCAATTTCGCCGGCGAGTTGCAGCATCTGCGGCTGCAACGCGGCGACTAACACAGACGGCGGCGAGACACCTGACGGCACATCCGACTTCAGCTTCACTCGATAATCGTGGCCGGTCACGTCCACCGACTGATCGGCGAGCAATGGCATCAGCACCTGCAGGTACTCACGCAGATGGCGGATCGGGTGCGAATAATCGAGGCCGAAGCCGGTTTCGATAACCGGCTTGTGGCTGAGCCCGATGCCAAGCGTGAACCTGTTCGCGCTGAGCTGCTGGATGGTGAGTGCCTGCTGCGCAAGCGTCGCCGGATGTCGCGGAAAGGTGGCACCACATAACTTCCCAGCTCGATTCGCGACGTCATTCGGCTGAGCGCTCCGAGTAAGACCAGTGCATCAGGCGGACCGACCGACGGAAGGCTCGGCGCCCAGACTGAACTGAAGCCGTCCTCTTCCACCTGCTTCACCACGCCGAACAATTCCTCGACTGGACGCGGAATGTCGAATGGTGGCGTGAGGCCCAGGCCGGTACGCATCAAGTCATCCGATTTCTAGTCTCACGCGACCGGACTAGAACCTCCTCGATTGCCGTCAGCGTCACGGGATCGACGATGCATGTGAAGTGGTTGCTTTCCGGTGTCTCGACCACCCGTACCGCCGGGTTCGTCGCCAACAGGGCCGAAACGGCGCGGTCAGGGACGATTAACCCTCCGTTCAGCGGCCTCATCGCCCTGACGAGCAGGGTCGGCATGGTCAGCGCCCGCCAATGGTCGCTCCAGTCGCGCGGCCACTCTTGATAGAGGTCTTCCTCGTCGGCCTCGCGCGACGTCGATCGGAACCACGAGCCGTCGTCGAGCTGCTCGAGTTCGTACGTCGGCGTGGTCGATCACCCGCCGGCGCGGATGGCCTGAAGATAGAGGTTCGCAGACAGACCGTGAACGCACAGCAACAGCGGCGCTCCTTCGGCGCCCCACCGGCGGGCACGTACACGCCCGGAAGGCAGACTCAGGTCGAAGTCCACCCGGCGGACTTTACGCGTGTGGCGGCTATGCGCCCGCTCGTACTCGCTCGACGATCGTCACGATCTCGTCGGCAACCAGCTGCGGTTGGTAAAGCATCACGTTGTGGCCGCTGTCAGTGGTGGTCAGGTTGACGGTGCCGAGCGCGTCCGCCAGCAGCGTGTTGGCCTGCTCGATCTGGGCCAGCGTGTAGTTGTCGGGCTTGAGCTGTGCGGGCGGCGGGAACTTGTCGGAGCCGAGCACGACCGCCGGCACCTGCGGCAAAGGAGGCGCGGCAGCTATCCGTGCGTACGCGTCGTCGGCGAGGAATCCTTCACCGCCAACGTCTTCCGGCACCGCCGCGTCGTGGTTGAACGTGGCGTTCTGCTGCGGACTCCCCAGGGTCGGCAGGAATTCCGACACCGGGTCGACCAGCACGAGACCGCTCACCAGTTCCGGATGGGTGCGAGCCAACAGGTCGGCGACGAGCCCGCCGTAGGAATGGGCCGCCACCACCACGGGCGTCGAAATATCAGCGGCAGCAATTAGTTTCACGATGTCGTCAACGTCCTGCGCCACGGTGTGCGGCTGCGGCACGGGGGTGGATTGATTCATCCCGTCGGGTCGGGTGTCGGGACGGTCATAGGCGCAGACGCGGGTTGTCCGTGCCACGGTTGGCTGTGTAGCGGTAGGACTCGGTTCGAGTTCGGCCTGCTCGATAAGGTCGTACGGCGACGACCGGATCGGATCATGTTCGGGCACAACGACATTCCACACGTCGGCATAGCTGCCCTTGCCTGGGATGATCAACACGGTCGGCGATCCGTCGCCCTGGCAATCCAGGTAGATACTTCGTCCGCCGCCGATGTCGACCAAGCCGGCATCGGCGGTTGCCCGTCCGCACGGCAGCACCGTCGCGGCCGCTGCCACAAGTGCGACGACGGCCGGCCGGTACAACGCTGCCATACCTGACGGTAACGTGTGGCACATGAGCGCTGCGCCGATTCAAGACATTCCTCTCAAGACGCTCGACGGCGACCCAATCTCGTTGTCGCAGTTAGCCGAGTCGGTGACCTCATTCGTGTTGATCAGCAATACGGTGTAATCGTCGGGTTGCGCTGTGGCAGAGCCGATTCCAAATGCGGCCGCGGCAACGGTGAGTGCTGCCGTCGCAGTTAGGGGTGCCGGCCCAGACCGCGGGGTCACGACCCCCGCGGCAGAGGCGTGATCAGTCGTCTGACGGGATCACTACTGGGGTTGGCTCTCGGGACATCACGTGGGGCCGAACACCGTCTACGGAGTGGGTGGGAAAGATCTCGACGTCTACAGCTTCTACGCGAAGGACCCCAAGGTGCCCTGGCCGTACCGCAGGCACGGCAAGGCGGACTTCGGGGAGTCGGAGTTCGGGTACTACCGCCCCGCGGGCCGCCCCTACGAGTACAAGGGCGAGCGGTTCGTCGGCCGGCCCGTGGACCTACTGGGGCGGGCGCTACCGGTGGAGCCCGACGCCGACCCGGTGCAGGCCGTTCGGGACTGGCTGGCCACGAGCAACAACGCGACGCCGCGGCTCCTGCGGTTGAAGGCGGTCGTAGGGCTATACCCGGCAAATATCGCGGCAAGGTCGAGATACCGATCTAACGGCGGGCGAAAAGCCGCGGCTCTCACTCGGCGCTGATGACGGCCGGCTCCTTGCGTTCGGTGATCGGTCGGGCGAGCCCCTGCTCATCACAAATGCGCTGCAGCCGCTCCAACGTGTCGTCGAGGCCTGCGCCGAGTCGGTGGCCGGGCGTGAAGGTGGCCGGTAGGTGCTGCATACCCTGGATGACCCCGATGGTCTCGTAGTGCACTGTGCCTTCGGGATCACACCGGTAGTCGGGCATCCGGTCGAGCACCGCGGTCAGCATGGACTTGAAGACGATCCGCGCGAGGTTGGACCCGATACAACGGTGCACACCCAGGCCGAAGCTGAAGTGCCGGTTACCTTTCCGGTCGAGGACGATTTCGTTGGGGTTGGCGAACACCGACGGGTCGCGGTTGGCCATCGCCCCAGGACAGCCACAGCCGCTCGCCCTCTTTCAAGTGCACGCCATCGATCTCCGTGTCTTCGGCGATGGTCCGTCCGTCACCCGGCGCGGGGGTGTAGAACCGCAGGAACTCTTCGGTCGCCGGGCCCAGCAGGTCGTCCCGCTCACGGCTCAACCGGTCGCGTTCGTCCGGGTGGTTCGACAGCCACTCGAGCGAATGCGCCGTGAGAGCGGTCGTGGTATCGAAGCCGCCGCCGATGACCAGGCTGAGCATGCCGATGAGTTCGATGTCGGAAGGTGGCTCACCGTCGATGCGGATCCGGTTGAGCGCGTCGATGATGCCTGGTCGCGGATGCTCACGCATCTCGATGAGATTGGTGAGCAGGTCGACAGTCATCGCCAGAGAGAGTTCCCGCACGCGCTCGATGTCGGGGGAGTTCGGCGGCGTGTACACGGAGGCATGCGTCGGTTCGTTGTAGATGGCCCACTTTTTCAGCGGGATACCCAGCATGGCGAGCGTGAGCACGGCCGGGACGATGTTGGCCAGGTCGTCGACGAAGTCGATCCGGCCTGCCTCGATCTTCTCGTCGAGGCAGCCGCGAACCGCCTCGTCGATGAAGGGCTCCCAACGCGCAACCGCCGCGGGGGACAGATAAGGGTTCAGCGCGTTGCGGTAGATCCGGTGTTCGGGATCGTCCATCTCCAGCATGCCGCCCCGGAAATTCTCCACTTCGACGATGAGCGGGATGGAGATGCCTTTGTAGCCATGGCGCACACCGTGCACATCCTTGTCATTGGAAATACCTGGGCAGCGCGCGAGCTCGAAGACCGCGTGACTACCGCCGGCGACCCAATGACCGTCATACGTGTCCGTCCACGCGATCGGGCACCTGGCGAGCATCTCCTCGGTGATCGCCTCGAACCGTTCGCGGTATTCGGCGGTGTGCCGGTCGAAATGGTAGCGGGGCACCCGGAGACGGCCGCCCTCCACGGCATCCTCGGTGGTCACGGCGTCGCTCCTTCCCAGTAGCTATCCTGGGGTCGCCCACCGGCGAGACCTGACACCGATCACGATAGCCCGCTCTGGAGAGGACCGGGCGACCTTGCGAACCTCGCCCTGGGATCGGGCGGGACGTCATTGCTGACGGCGAGCTGGGCAGAGTGAGGGTGCCACCGCAATGGCGACCTACGCATACGACCAGATCGACCAGGCCCGAACAGAACTGAACGCTGTCTCGAAATAGACCACATCTGCGACACCCGCACACCTGAGGGAGCGGGCGCCCGAATGTCAAGGTCGCGGTGTCTTGAGGGTCTGCCCCGAAAATGGCTGTCTCATCCCGGTACGTTGAGCAGTTATGAGAGGGGTCACCAAGGAGAGCGGGCGTCAGCCGGCTGGCGGGGGCGCATCTTGATGGACTAAGCCCGCGCCGGCGACACCGTGGTCGTGTGGAAGCTCGACCGACTCGGGCGCAACACCCTGAACATCCTGGAGACCGTTAAGGCGCTGACCGACCAGGGCGTGACGCTGTGTCGACCACCGACGGCATCGACTCCTAATCGCGCTGCCGCCTCTCCGCGACGAGCGAGTTGAGTTACCAAGCTTGGCTTTTGGCAGCTCAGGCACGGTTTGGTCCGTGCGCAAGCCCGTCGCCGTATGTCGCCAGGCATACCGTAAGCACTTCGCAGCGATAGCCACTCTGATTGACGACGATCCGAAGCACGTCGTCTGCCTCGACTCGTTGCCCTCGCATGGGCTAAGGGCGGCGCAAAGCAGTGGAGCAATGGTTCTCAGTGCCCCGTTAATGCAGCCCCATATGGTCATGTGCGACAACTTGATTGAGCGATCGCGTACTACGCTGCGCAGTATTGTTGCCGCACTGCGGTTCACAAACTCCTGGTGCGACAGGTCGACTGAGCAAGGACAGGTGTCCTCGTATTGCTGTTGGTTGCTTCGCGAGACCTGCTGATGGGCGCTGACTTTGGCTAGTCGCTCACGCGAGGCCTAGGTACGACGCAGCGACCGTCACTGCCTCGTCGTCGACGGCTAGCGTGCGGACGCCGCGCACGCTTAATCCACCCAGGGCGCGGTCGAACAGCGTCACCTGCATCCAGCTCGCCTCCAGAATCGACCACCACCGGAGCCCGGCCGCGTCAGTGTGGCGCTCGAACTGGCCGACCGCGTAGGCCTGTGTGACTGAGCGCTGACCGGTCGCCACGATGGACGGACGCAGCGACTCTGTGACCAACACCGCAGGGTCATCGAGGTCGATGAGTGTTGCGTCCCCCGCAAGCTCCAACTCAGCCAGTGCGAGCTGTCGACCCGCGCGAACGAGCAACTCAGGGTGCAGGTCCCCGGTGCCCCGAAACGGTGCGAGGGTCTCGGCGACTGCCGAAACGGCCATCTCAGCCAAGTAGAGACAGCCGTACCGATCCGGAGCGTCGTGGCGCCCGCTGCCCTGATACTCCCGGGGCACCCAGACGGCGTGGCCGGGCTGTCCGACCGTCGCTGACGGTTCCCATGGCAGGACCCGCCACAGCCTCACGCGAAGCTGCCGGCTCGCTCGTTCGCGATCGCGTCCAGTACCTCCCGTGCGTGACCGCGGCGAATGAGGTCCACGGGTCGCCGACCTCCCAAGCTCGGGTTCATACCGACCAGCCAGCGCTCGGCGGCCTCAGCCGAATAAACGCGTAACAAGTAAGCCATCACGAGCTCCAGCAGGTCCACGCGTGCAGCGTTGACATCATCGATCCCCTGACCTCGGCGCCACCGCGTGACCTGGGCGGCATTGACACCGAGCAGCTCAGCCAGGCGCCGCTGGGAGCCGAAGTCACGACTCAGCGCGATTACCTTCTCTTTCGTTGACACAGGCACGACCCCCAGCCTACGCAACATAATATGTTGCGTAGGTTCTGCCAGGCTCATAGAACCGGTCACTCGGTCCCCGCAGCCTTGCCTGGGCATCTCAATGCCCTCTGGCGCCACTCCCGCGCTGGGGAATACGACGGACACGAATACAGCGGGCACCGTTACTGGTTTTGCACCAGGTGAATCACTACCCCTTCCTCCCGGGGCGACTCGGCCCGGCGTCCCCTCCGTACCGTGGAATGTCTGTTGCCTTGAGGCTTTCGACCTAAAGGACGCGTGAAGCGGACCCTGCTACCGCAGTGGCTGGGTGCACTTGAAATGTCGTATTCGTGGCTGGCTAAGAGTGAGGCCATGGCTCACCACGGCGTCACACACCAGCGGCCATTCCGCCGGTCACCCGCAGTGTCTCACCAGTGATGAAGCGCGCGCGATCTGATGTCAGGAACAGCATGGCTTCGACGACGTTGGTCTCCGTGCCATCTGCGTCGATGAATTGCATCGCCTTGATCTGCGCCTTGGTGGCTTCGGGCAGCTCCGCGCGGATTGTCTCCGTCAGGATCATGCCGGGCGATATTGCGTTGACGCGGATCCCGTCGGTGCCGAGTTCGCGTGCGAAGGTGATGGTTAGGCCGGCGACCGCGAGTTTTGAAGTGCCATAGGCGGTTCCGCCCATGTGCGCCGCGGCGGATGCAATGTTGACGATGTTCGCGCCGTCTCGCCCAGCCATGTACGGTTGGGCGGCCAGCGTACAGGAGATCACGCCGAGAACGTTGACCTCGAAGAGTCGCCGAGTCTTGGCCAAACCCATCTCCCGGATCGGCCTGCTGTATTCATCGCTGTGCAGGCCAGCGTTGTTGATCAAGACGTCGATGCCGCTGTGGGTGTCGGCGACCTCCGTCATGATCGCCGCCACCCGGCCCTCATCGGTGACGTCGCCGGCGTAGCCGGTCGCCGCTCCGCCCGATATTCGGATGTGCGCAGCCGCCGATTCCACCGCCGCCCCATCGAGATCGATAAGCACGACGTGCGCGCCCTCAGCCGCAAGAGCGGCTCCGAAAGCCTTGCCGAAGCCGCGCGCGCCTCCGGTGATGA
Organism: Mycobacterium sp.; assembly: GCA_036390735.1. GTDB lineage: Bacteria > Actinomycetota > Actinomycetes > Mycobacteriales > Mycobacteriaceae > Mycobacterium. Next base: position 24,062 of record DASWBF010000174.1, read on the forward strand.
CCGCCGTCGTGCCTGCCCTCGTCCTAGCTGGCGTGATCGTCTGATCCATTTGTGCTCTCTCTCTTCTGCATCCGCCTATCGACTCTCTGGCCGGCGAAACTAACCCGGTGCATTATGCTCGTGGGTAGAGGCTTCCGGTGGCCTCGTCCGCGGGGGCGTTCTGAAAACAGCGATTATGACATGCGACGCGAAGTTTCTTGTGCCACAGGTCCTTTCACGTACGGATAGTCCTCTACTTCTTAATCTCCGGCCAGACTTGCGAATATAGGGTATTGCGCGTCGATTCGAATCGAGTGAGTGGCCAGCAAGCGCCGGAACCTACATGACGGGGTGCGTAGCGCCGCGTAGCGTCTCCCTTGCCTGCGACACTGTGGTCTGTTCTAGGGTCTGGGCGGCTTGTCGCGGTTAGTCGCTTTCACTTGACTCCACGGCTTGCAGGCGCGGCCGGCGGATCAGCTGGTCGTTATCGTCGGTGTCGACGCCCTGCAAGTTGATCGCTTCTTGCGCGCTGCTGAAACGGGCGGGCCGCTGCCACAAGTGCGACAACGGCCGGCCGGTACAACGCCGCCATACCTGACGGTAACGTGTGGCACATGAGCGCTGCGCCGATTCAAGACATTCCTCTCACGACTCTCGATGGCAACCCAATCTCGCTGTCGCAGTTCGCCGATCGGGCGGTACTCGTCGTGAACGTCGCCTCCAAGTGCGGCCTGACCCCCCAGTACACCGCGCTGCAGAAGTTGGCCGGCGACTACGTCGACCGCGGGCTGACGGTGATCGGCGTGCCCTGCAACCAGTTCATGGGCCAGGAACCGGGCAGCGCCGAAGAGATCCAGACCTTCTGTTCGACGACGTACGGGGTGACCTTCCCGCTGTTGGAGAAGACGGACGTCAACGGCGAGGGACGGCACCCGCTGTACGAGGAGCTGACGAAAACACCGGACAGCGACGGCGCCGCCGGTGACATTCAGTGGAACTTCGAGAAGTTCCTGCTCGCCCCCGGCGGGCGCGTCGTCAACCGATTCCGGCCGCGCACCCAGCCCGACGCCCCCGAGGTCGTCGCCGCGATCGAGGCCGTGCTGCCTGGATAGGCGCCCGACCTGTCATGCGACACTCTCGGGATGGTTGTCGCAATTGCCCGCCCCAAGCTCGAAGGCAACGTCGCGGTCGGTGAGAACCGGCAGATCGGGTTTGCCGAGTTCGGCGCTCCGCAAGGACGCGCGATCTTCTGGCTGCACGGGACCCCCGGCGCGCGCCGCCAGATTCCGACCGAGGCTCGCGTCTTCGCCGAGCAGGAGAACATCCGGCTGATCGGCCTCGACAGACCCGGGATCGGTTCGTCAACCCCGTACCAGTACGAGACCGTGAGCATGTTCGCCGAGGACATGCGCACTGTCGCGGACACGCTCGGAATCGACAAGATGGCGGTCGTCGGCCTGTCCGGCGGTGGTCCGTACACGCTCGCGTGTGCGGCGAAGATGCCCGAGCGCGTCGTGGTCGCCGGTGTCGTCGGCGGCGTCGCGCCCGCGTGCGGCCCCGACCGGATCGGTGGCGGCCTGATGGCGCTGGGGTCTCGCATCGCGCCGCTGCTCGAGGTCGCCGGCGCGCCGATCCGGCTGACGGCCCTGACGTTGGTCCGGCTCATTCGTCCGGTGGCCGGCCCCGCTGCCGGTCTGTACGGCCTGGTGTCTCCGCCGGGTGACCGGCGGCTACTGGCCCGCCCCGAAATCAAGGCAATGTTCCTCGACGACCTGCTCAACGGCAGCCGCAAGCAGCTCGCTGCGCCGTTCTACGACGTCGTCGCCTTCGCCCGCGACTGGGGATTCCGACTCGACGAGGTGAAAGTGCCCGTGCGTTGGTGGCACGGCGACGCCGACCACATCATCCCGTTCTCCCATGGGCAACATGTAGTCGGCAGGCTGCCCGACGCCGAGTTCTACCCCATGCCGGGGGAAAGCCATCTCGGTGGGCTGGGCCGCGCCGAGGAGATCCTGCGCACGATGATCGAAACCTGGGACAAAGACGCGCTCCGGCCGTGACCATGCGTCCCCGCCGGACTCCGCTACGCCCCTAACGCGCTCTGGATCACCGCATCCTGCTTCGGGCCGATCTCAGTCACCAGCTCGGCCGGTGCGGGATCCGTGGGCGGCCCAGCGAACTCGATCGCAGAGGCCGTGTTGCCCTGCGTGAAAAGCAGCACACTGATGGACTTGGACCCGTCCGCCGACGTCCCCGACAGCAGCGTTCCACCGGTCCCCACTTGCACAGGCTGCGTCGTCTCATTGGCGACTTGACCGGCCGCGTCCGCCTGAGCGGCGTTCAACGCCGCCGTCGCCGCGGCCGCATCCTGCAGAACCCACACGGTTTCGGTGATTTGCCGTGACCCGTCGCGATGGGTGTAGACCGCCTCGACGCCGGGCTGGTTGTTCGGATTGAAAACGGGCGCACCGGCTGTATACGCGGTCGAATCGGTGACCGCATTGGGGTCGATCAACAGCACGGTGTAGTCATCGGGTTGCGCTGTGGCAGAGCCGATTCCAAAGGCAGCCGCAGCTACGGTGAGTGCTGCCGTTGCGGTCAAGGTGCCGGTCGAGACGATGGAATTTCTCATATAGTGTCCTTCGATCTGAGACGCCGTAGAAGTTCGTCAACTGGTCATCACTGATGTGCGCTCAGCAGGGATAGCAACCCCAACCGTGCCAACCATCGCGCCAGAACCACCCGGGCCCGCAGCCCCTGTTGCCGGTCGTGCCCCCACAGTCGAAAAGTTGCACTCCCGGTGGCGGCGTTGGGGCCGGCGTGTAGACGGTCGTGTCGTTACTGACGTCTGCGGCCTGTGCTGTTTGAATGCCAACCATCGGGGTGGCCAAAATCGCTGCAGCGGCCACAATCTTGGCTATCTTTCGCATCGGTGCCCTTCCCAGTCGAATCGGCTGTTGACCTGCGTCAGGTTACGCGCAGCGCGTCGTGGCGAAGGCCGAATCATCGAACCGGCTGTGGCGCAATCTGGTTCACCGGTCGAGCAGTGCCCGCCGCAGCAGGTGCATTCCGACGGTCGTCGACCGTTCGCGGACGTCGGAGCGGTTTCCGGGCAGCCGGAGCGTTCGGGTCTGCGTCGGCCCGCCTGCGAGCATCACGCTGAAGCAGACTGTTCCCACCGGCTTGTCCTCCGTTCCCCCGCCGGGGCCGGCGACTCCGGTAATCGCGATTGCGGTGTCTGCGTCGAAGCGGCGCAGCGCGCCTTCGGCCATCGACTCCGCGACGGGCTCAGACACCGCTCCGTGCCTCTCGATCAGCGTGGCGTCCACACCGAGCACTTCCGTCTTCGCCTCGTTGGCATAGGCAACGACGCCGCCCACCACGTAATCCGACGACCCAGGCCGCTCCGTCAGTCGTGCGGCCATAAGGCCTGCGGTGCACGACTCCGCCGTCGCTATCCGACGTCCGGTCAACAGCGTCGCCACCTGATCATCGACGCGGGAGCCGTCCTCGGAGAAGATTTCCCGCCCATGGCGCTGCCGCAACACCTCCATCAGGTTCGCGTAAACCCCTGTGGCGTCGGGCTCGTAACGCGTGACCATCTCGATCTCCCCGCGCCGCAGACACGTGGTGATCTCCAGCCGCTCGAAGCCCGGCACGTCTTGTTCAGCCTCGCGCAGAGTTTCAGCCAGCCCGGATTCCGGCAGTCCGAACATCCGCACCGTCTCCTGCCGGTACGTGGTCCGCCCGGCGAGCGCCTCCTGCACGGCGTCGGTCTGCATGGCCTTCGGCCACATCGGCTGGAGTTCGCGCGGCGGGCCCGGCAACACGACGACCGTCGGCTTGAAAGGCACCACCACCCCGGGTGCGGTTCCTACCGGGTCGATCACGTGGGACCCGGTTGGGATCATCGCTTGTTTGCGGTTCGCCGCACGCACAGCGTCCAGGTCCACGTTGGCGAACCGCGCCATCAGTCGCTTGAGGATGTCGGTGATCTTGTCCTCGAGTTGCGCGTCGAGCACCAGTTCGCGTCCACAGAAGCGTGCGACCGTCGCGACCGTCATGTCGTCGGCCGTCGGGCCCAGCCCACCGCTGGTGACGATCAGATCGACGCCCTCGTCCGCCAGAAAGCGCAGCTGCGCTTCGATGTCGCCGGGACGGTCACCGCAGATCGTGATGTGGGCAAGCTCCACCCCCAATTCGAGAAGCCGGTCTGCGATCCAGGGTCCGTTGCGGTCCTGCACTCGGCCGGTCAGAACCTCGGTCCCCGTCACGACAATGCCTGCGCGTGCGCTCACCGGACAAACCTACCTGCGAGAGGATGTGTCGATGATCGACATAGAGGTTCAACAAGCTGACGTCACCAAGCTCGAGGTCGACGCGATAGCCAACGCGGCCAACACGCAACTGCGGCACGGCGGCGGCGTCGCGGCGGCGATCGCACGCGCCGGCGGGCCGGATGTGCAACGCGAATCGAATGAGAAAGCACCGATCGGTCTCGGCGAGGCCGTCGAAACCACGGCCGGCGAGATGCCTGCGCGTTGGGTGATTCATGCGGCAACGATGGAACTAGGCGGACCGACATCGTCCGAGATCATTTCGCGCGCAACGCGTTCGACAGTACGCAAGGCCGACGAACTCGGCTGCCGGTCCCTGGCATTGGTGGCGTTCGGCACCGGTGTGGGCGGCTTTCCGCTCGACGAAGCGGCGCGATTGATGGTGGGCGCGGTCCGCAAGCACGAGCCGCAGTCGCTCTCGAGTGTGGTCTTCGCCGTGCACGGCGCTGCGGCCGAGCAAGCGTTCCGTGCCGCGCTGGATTCTTAGCTGGCGCCGAGATCGACGTTTTGCAGCGCCCCACTCGGACTTTGTCTGTAATACGTCGATTTCGGCGTCATTTACCGGTCACGTTGGGCCTCAAGCTGTTTGAGAAGGCCATCGAGGAGATAGCACACCTCGTTGAACCGGTCGTAGCCGACCAGGCCGGCCCAATGCTCTTCGATCTCGGTCACTCGCACGGTGGCGGCGTCGAGCGCTTGGTGGCCGCGCCAGGTCGCCAGGTCGGTGCCGCAGCGTTGTCACTATTGCCACCCCGGTGCACGCGCTCAGTCGACGCGAGCGAATGGTGATCGTCCCGATGGTGTGGGCCTACCGTTTCGTCGGTGCGGCGCCGCCCCTGGCGAACGGAGTAGCGCGCGCTCTTCTCGGCCGAGCGTTCATGCGAACACGGCCGGAGGACGCCGCAGCCGTCGTCGCGTCTTTCCGGAACGCTCCCCGCTCCGGCATGTACCGCGCGATGACGTCGGTGATGCTCAACCGCGCCGACCTCGACCCGATCTTGCCGCAGATCACCACACCACGCTGATGGTCGTTCCCACCGCCGACGCGATGCTGCCTGCCCATCAGATTCATGCGGCGGTACGCCAAATGCCTTGCGCCGCGTCCATCGAAGTCAAAGCCGAAGGGCATGTGGCGCCGATCATCGCGAATGCGGAGCAGTTGGCTGACATGATCACGGCTTTCGGGCGCGACCCGAAAGGCTATGTCTCACGTCAAGTGCGGGATTAGCCTGAAGCGGTGGCGCAGGCTCCGCGGACCCGCTACGCGAGGTGCGGCGAGATGGACATCGCCTATCAGGTCTTCGGCGACGGTCCACTGGATCTGCTCGTACTCCCGGGACCCTTCATCCCGATCGATTCGATCGAGGATGAGCCGTCGATGTATCGCTTTCATCGGCGTCTTGCGTCGTTCAGCCGGGTGATCCGGTTCGACGTGCGCGGAATCGGCCTGTCGTCACGGGTGCCGTCTCTGGACGTGATCGGGCCGGAGTACTGGGCTCAGGACGCGATCGCCGTCCTCGACGCCGTCGGGTCTGAGCAGGCGACGATCTTCGCACCGAGTTACACCGCGACGAGCGGGATCGTCCTCGCCGCTGACTACCCCGCGCGGGTGCACAGCCTGGTCATCATGAACGGCGCCGCGCGCGTGATGTGGGCGCCCGACTACCCCGCCGGGACTCGGCTGGAAGCCAGCGAACTGTTCACGACGGTCGCAACGGAGCCGGACGCAGTCGAGCAGGGTGTCGACGTGCTCAAGGTCGTTGCGCCCAGCGTCGCCGACGATCAAGCGTTCCGCGCATGGTGGGACCGGGCGGGCAACCGGGCGGCATCGCCGAGTATGGCCCGCGCCGTCTCCGACGTCGTGCAAACAGCGGATGTCCGCGACCGGCTTGCGCGCATCCTCGCGCCGACCCTGATCATGCACCGCGCCGGCTCGGGATTCGTTCCGGTCGGGCACGGTCGCTACCTCGCCGAGCACATCACCGCAGCACGCTATGTCGAGCTGCCCGGCGCAGACGTCCCGTACTGGGTCGGCGACACCGCCGAGATGCTGGACGAGATCGAGGAATTCATCACCGGCATGCGTGGCCGCTTCGACGCCGAGCGCGTGCTCACCACGATCGTGTTCACCGACATCGTCGGCTCGACCCGGCGCGCAGCCGAACTCGGCGACGTTCGTTGGCATGACCTGCTCGACAAGCACGACAGCATCGTGCGCCACGAACTCGAGCGATTCCGGGGTCGCGAAATCAACACGGCCGGTGACGGATTCGTCGCGACATTCATCAGCCCCAGCGTCGCAATCGACTGCGCGGAAGCGATCGTCGACGCGGTCCGGGCGCTCGGCGTCGAGGTACGGGTGGGCATCCATGCCGGCGAGGTCGAGGTGCGCGGCGCCGACGTCGCGGGCATGGCGGTGCATATCGGTGCACGCGTGGCGGCGCACGCCGGACCGAGCGAGGTGTACGTGTCGTCGACGGTGCGCGAGATCGTCACCGGATCGCGGCGCACGTTCGTCGACCGGGGCGAGTACGAACTCAAGGGCGTTCCGGGGGCCTGGCGGCTGTACCGGGTCGCGCGCGACCACATGGCAGGGTCTGTGCCATGAGCGACACGCAGCAGGCCACCGAGGAACCCGTTGAACGGACGTTGTTCGGTCACCCCATCGGGTTGGCCAACCTGTTCGGAGTCGAACTGTGGGAACGGTTTTCGTTCTACGGGATGCTCACGATCCTCGGCTACTACCTGTATTACTCGGTGACCGACGGCGGACTGGGGCTGCCGAAGAGCACCGCAACGGGCATCGTCGGCGCCTACGGCGGTCTGGTGTACCTGTCCACGGTTCTCGGCGGCTGGATCGCCGACCGGCTGCTCGGCATGGAGCGCACGGTGCTCTACGGCGGCGTCGTCGTGATGGCCGGGCACATCGCGCTTGCGGTGGTGCCGGGGCTGCCCGGCGTCGGGATGGGCCTGGTGCTGGTCGCACTCGGCTCGGGCGCGCTGAAGGCCAACGCATCGTCGCTTTTGGGCACGCTGTACGAGAAGGGTGATGCCCGCGCCGACGGCGGGTTCACGCTGTTCTATCTCGGCATCAACCTGGGCGCGTTCATCGGTCCGCTGATCACCGGGCTGCTGCAGACACACGTCGGCTTCCATTACGGTTTCGGCGCTGCGGCGATCGGGATGGCGGCTGGGCTGGCGCAGTACGTCGTGTTCCGTCGGAATCTGGGGACACATGGACGTGATGTGCCGAACCCATTGCCCCGCAGCGCTATTAGTCGGGTCGCCGCTCTTGTTGTGGCAGTACTCGTGCTGATCGCCGTGGTGCTACTGACCGGCGTCGTCCGGTTGTCGAACCTGTCCCAGGTCACGACCGGGGTCATCGTCGTCGCCTCCGCGGCGTACTTCGTGATCATGCTGACCAACTCGCGGGTGACGCCGACCGAACGATCGCGGGTGCGCGCCTTCATTCCGCTGTTCGTCGCGAACGCGGTGTTCTGGTCGCTGTTTCAGCAGATCTTCACCGTGCTCGCGGTGTACTCCGACGAACGGATGAACTGGTCCATCTTCGACTGGACTGCCCCGTCGAACTGGATCGGCTCGATCGAACCGGTCTGGATCATCGTGCTGTCACCCGTTTTCGCGATCATGTGGACGCGGCTGGGCACGCGGGCGCCCACCACCCCGCGCAAGTTCGCCTACGGCGTGATCGGGATGGGGCTCGCGTTCCTGCTGTTCCTCCCGATGGCCGGCACCACCGGCAAAGCCGTCCCGGCTCTTCTGGTGGTCGGCATCATGGCGGTGTTCGCGATCTCCGAACTGCTGATCTCGCCGATCGGCCTGGCGGTCACCACAAAGCTTGCGCCGGAAGCGTTTCGGGCGCAGATGATGGCGTTGTACTTCTTCTCCGTCGGCCTCGGCACGTCGATGTCCGGTGTGTTGGCGCGTTACTACGATCCCGACCACGAATTCGCCTACTTCGGCATCATCGGAGCCGTCGCGATCGTGGCCGGCGTGGTGGTCTTCGCGTTGACGCCATGGGTGAGCCGCCGGATGGAAGGCGTGCATTAGCAGCCATATCCCACGGCGACTGTGCGGTTTCGTACGCGACGCGCCGGGGCGGGCGTACGAATTCGCACACTCGGATTTCGCCGGCGTGTCGCGTGCAGATGCGCACGCTCGCGGGAATTAGAACTGCCTGTGTGGGACGTCGGCCACCAGGCCACCGTCCATCACGAACTCCGCGCCGGTGGCGAACGAGGACTCGTCGCTGGCCAGGAACAGCACGAACGTCGCCACCTCCTCGGGCGTGCCGGGGCGGCCCATCGGCGCCATCACCATGTCGTCGGGCAGGTGCTTGGTCATCGGCGTGCGGATGAACCCGGGATGGATCGAGTTGACCCGGATCTTCTGCGCCGCCAGCTCCAACGCCGCGGACTTGGTGAGGCCGCGAACCGCCCACTTGGACGCCACGTAGCCGTGCACCCATGGCGCACCGCGCAGGCCCTCGATCGACGAAATGTTGATGATCGAGCCGCCGCCGGCTTCGGTCATCGGGTCGATGACGGCCTGCATCCCCAGGAAGGTGCCGGTCAGGTTCACGTCGAGGACCTGCTGCCACTTCTTCAGGTCGTGGGTCCTCAGCGGCCCCAGCGCGACGGTGCCGGCGTTGTTCACGAGCACGTTGAGCTTGCCGAACTCGTCGACGGCCGTGGATACTGCCGCCTTCCACTGCTCGGGGTCGGTGACGTCGAGGTGCACATAACGCGCTGCGTCACCGAGGTCGTCGGCCAGCGCTTTGCCCTCGTCGTCGAGAATGTCGCCGATCACCACCTTGGCGCCCTCGGCCACCAGCATCCGCGCATGCGCAGCGCCCATGCCGCGCGCGCCGCCGCTGATCAGTGCAACTTTTTCGTCCACGCGTCCCATGATGGGTCACGCTACCTCAGCAACTAGAACCTGTTGCAATTCGGTGAGAGAACAGCGCCTTGCCGGTGATCAGCGGCAGGTCGAGCGTCGTTCTGATGCCCGGTGGCGCCGCGACGACGGCGGGGATCGCGTTGACGATGCGGCCCGCGGCGGCGACGATCGCGGCGTGGTTGTGGTCGCCCCTGCTGCTCGACGGGCAGATGTCCACCTTGTATGACGGCTCACCGACGATTTCCACCCGGTACGAGCCGCCGGGCTGCGCCGGCTGGGGCCAGTCGGGGCGCAGGTCTTCGCGCAGGCGGGTGATGTGCTCGACGACGATTGCGGGCCGGCCGCCGAGCATGCCGCGGATGTCGAACCGCAGCGCTGCCACGGTGCCCTTGGCGATGTGTCCCGCGGCGATGTCGAACGCTTCGGGCGCCGGCTCCCGCGTGCACGAATCGGTGATCTCGTCGAGCTCGATGCCCAGCCCGGCGGCCAACTGCCGGATCGCGCAACCCCAGGCCATGCTGAGCACGCCAGGTTGGAATAGCAGCGGAACCTCGTCGAGCGGTTTGCCGAAGCCCATCACGTCGAACATGACCGTGGCGCCGTCGTAGGTGGCGTAGTCCGCGATTTCCATGCAGCGCACCTGCTCGATGCGCTGGCATGTCTGCGCGAACGCCAGCGGTATCAGGTCGGTGACGAACCCCGGATCGACACCGTTGATGAATATCGTCGAATCACTTTGCCGCGCAGCTTCTTCCAGCGGCTCGATGTACTGCTGCGGTAGCACATGCCACGGGTACTGCAGCAGAACCGGCGCGGAGCCGACGACATTGACACCGGCGGCCAGAATGCGTCGGACATCGTCCATCGCCGCAGGCAGCCTGTTGTCTCCCATCGCGCAGTAGACCGCGCAGTCGGGCTTGTCGGCGAGCAAAGCGTCGAGGTCGTTGGTGGCGGCGACGCCGGTGTGCACGTCGAGGCCGGCCAGCTCGCCGGCGTCCTTGCCCACCTTGGCGTCTGACGACACCCACAGCCCGGTCAGCTCGAACTGAGGATTGGTGAGGATTCCGGTGAGCGCCAGCCGACCGACGTTTCCGGTGCCGATGTGTGCGACGCGGATTGCCATGCTCGGCACCGTAGCAAGGTGATACCCGCTACCGTGCTAGCAGTGCGCGTTCCAGTGTCAGACTCGGTTGCGGCGATCGCCGCAGGTCCGGCAGGGCCGCGCGTCGGCGCGTTCTTCGACCTCGACGGCACCCTTGTCTCCGGCTTCACCGCGACCGTTCATGCCAGCGATCGGATCCGGCGCGGACAAGCCCGAGTCGGCGAAGTGCTCGGAATCCTCGAAGCATCACTGAGGTACCGATTCGGCCGGATGCAGTTCGAGCGGTTGCTCGTCAGGGCCGCGGGCTATCTGCAGGGCGAGTCGATACATGAGCTCGACGAACTCGGCGAGCAGCTGTTTTCCCGCCATGTCGCAGCACGGGTCTACCCGCACATGCGCGAAATCGTTCAGGCGCACCAACAGCGCGGCCATACCGTCGTGCTGAGCTCGTCGGCGCTGACCATCCACGCCGAACCCGTCGCCCGTTTCCTTGGGATATCTCGGGTGGTGTGCAACCAATTCGAACTCGACGAGCACGGGGCGTTGACGGGACAGATCGTCCGGCCCGTCGTCTGGGGATCGCAAAAGGCCACCGCCGTCCAACGGTTGTGTGTCGCCAATGACATTGACCTGCAACGCAGTTACTTCTACGCCGACGGCGACGAAGACATCGCGCTGATGTCATTGGTCGGCCATCCCCGACCGGTGAATCCGCGACCCGGGCTCGCCGCGATGGCCGCACAGCGCGGGTGGCCGGTGCTACGAGTCACCAGTCCCGACGGGCGCACGCGGGCACGGTCGCTGCGCACGGTGGCCAGCGTCGGCTGGTCGGCGCTGATGCGTTACGCCACCAGCACCACGCTGCGCCGCGAGTGATGAGCGTCGCCACGCTCTTGCCCGCCGCGTGCGCCGGCTTCTTGCTTGCCGTGCTGTGGATGGACCTCATCTTCGACGTGCAGGTGGTGGCGCACCGCCGCTCCCTCGGGGACCTACCCGAATCCGTATTGGCGTCCATCGCCGGGTACTACCGCCGCGCGACCACGCGGCCGATGAGCATGCTGATCGCCGTGGTCATGTTGATGCTGTTGGCCGCGTTGGCGGTTCGGGGGGCATCCGGGGACCCCGGGTGGCTGATTGCCACGTGGGCTGCGTTAGCCGGCGGTCCGATCCTGTTGGCGCTGATTCGCACGGTGCCCAATGCCGTTCGACTGGGACGGCGGGCGGACACCGTCGCCGATCAGAGCCGGCTCGCGCGGGCGATCTTTCGCGATCACGTGGTGTGCTTTGCGCTGATGCTGGCGTTCCTCGGCTTGTGGCTCGCCGCAGCTAGTCTCAGGTTGTGACGACAACACTTCGCGACCCCAAAGTCGCGCATGCCCTCGATCGGATGTATCGCGAGGCCACCGAGCAGATGACCGCGCGGCAGTGGCCAGACCTTCAGTCGTCGGCAAGCGCTCAGGAGCGCGCTGACGCGCTCAGCGACTTCTACCTGCCCGTCACCCCCGAAGCCGGGCGGTTGCTGTATTCACTGGTGCGGGCTGCGCGCCCAGGCACTATCGTCGAATTCGGCATGTCACTTGGTATTTCGGCGATTCACCTTGCGGCTGCGGTGCGGGACAACGGCCACGGCCAGGTCGTCACCACCGAACTCAGCGCCGCCAAGGTCGCCGCTGCGAAGAAGACGTTCGCCGACATCGGCTTGGACGACCTGATCACCGTGCTCGAGGGCGACGCGCTGAGCACGCTGGAAGCAGTCGACGGTTCGGTGGACTTCGTGCTTCTCGACGGCTGGAAAGAGTTGTATCTGCCGGTGGTCAAGCTGCTCGAGCCACGGCTGTCGCCCGGGGCGCTAATCGTCGCCGACAACACCGAAATGGCAGACACCAGATCCTATTTGGACCACGTTCGCGATCCCGACAACGGCTACGTGAGCGTCAACTTCCGCGCCCGCGACGCCGACAGCATGGAAATCACCTGCCGCGCAACGACTTGACTACGTAAACTGCGGTGGCCGTCGCTGTGCCCACGGAGCGGTGAGCTCCAGTTGGCGCGCGAGCCGCAACAGCAGCTTCTCACCGCTGAGTGGCGCGACGAACTGCACACCCATCGGCAGTCCGGACGCGGTCCAGTGCAGCGGCAGGCTGATGGCCGGGCGGCCGGTGATGTTGGCCAGCTGCGTGTACGGAACCCAGCTCAGGTTGCGTCTGATGATCTGGTCGGCGATGCCTGTCGATTCGAGGATCCGGACGGTTCGCGTGCGTAGGAACCCGTTTGCGATAGTGCGGAGAACGGCGGGAAGCTCCAGTGATCCGATCCGGATCGGCGGTTCGCCGAGTGTGGGTGTCATCAGAAGGTCGTAACTGGCGTGAAGCTGCGCCAATCCGGCGATGTGATCATGGCGTCGTTCCTGGGCTTCCTGCAGTGCGACGCCGCTGACCGCTCGTCCCAGCGCGGCCATCATGCGTGTGTCCTGTTCGAAGCCGTCGTCTTTGGCGCCGGTCTCGCGTTTGATGCGCGCGATCTCGATCGCCTGGGCCACGAACCAGACGGTGAGGAAGTCGTGCGCGAGTTGGTGGTCGTCCCACGACGGGGCCACCTGCTCGACGTCGTGGCCGAGCTCTGCCAGCAGCTGCGCCGCTGCCTCGACCGCACGGGTGGCCTCCGGGTGAGCCGAGCCGCGGATGGCCGAGTGGGTGGTGAACCCGACGCGCAGGCGGTCCGGTGGCCGGTTGAGGTCGTCAAGGAATGGCCGATCGGGTGTGGCCGGCGCGAAGGCGGACACTGCGTCGGGGCCGGCCAGTACGTCGAGCATGGCCGCGGTGTCGCGCACCGAACGCGAGATCACCCCGTTGGTCGCTTGCCCGTTGAGGGGATCGCTGGCATCCGGTCCGGACGGAATCAAGCCACGGCCCGCCTTCAGGCCGACCAGCCCCGTGCACGCGGCGGGGATGCGGATCGACCCGCCGCCGTCGCTGGCGCCGGCCACCGGGATGATGCCCGCCGCGACGGCTGCCGCCGCACCGCCCGACGAGCCGCCCGGCGTGCGGTCGAGATCCCACGGATTGCGTGTCGGCCCAAAGAGTTCGGGCTCGGTGATGCCCTTGGCGCCGAATTCCGGGGTGTTGGTCTTGCCGAATATCACCACGCCGGCGTCGAGCCAGCGCTGCACGACGGTGCTGTTGTCGAACACGGTTCGGTCGGCCAGAGCGCGGCAGCCATCCGTCGTCGTCGTCCCCGCCAAGTCTTGGTGGAGGTCTTTCAGCAGGAAGGGCACACCGGCGAACGGCCCGTGCAGTTCGCCGCTCACCCGCTGTTCGGCACGCTGGTCCAGGCGAGTGCAGATCGCGTTGATCTTCGGGCCGAACCGGTCTGCGCGGGCCTGGGCGATGCGAAGAAGCTCGGCGGCTTGGACTTCGCCGCTCGCCACCAGCTCGGCCAGGCCGAGCGCGTCTAGCTGCGTGTACTCTCGCTCGTCCACAGTGGCGAACCTAGCGCAGTTCCTGGCATAGCCCTACGGAAGCCTTGAATGCACTGCGCGCCCGGCGTTTTCATCTCGGCGGGCGCGCAGTGTGTCCATCAAGGAAGCGCGGAGAACGGATTGAGGTTCGGCGGCAACGCGGGCTGGCCGGGCGCCGCCGGCACCGCGGGAGCCGTGATGGGCGCGCCGGGGTTTGCACCCAGGTTCGGTATCGGAAGGCTGCTCAGGTTGCCCGGCAGCCCCAACTGGTTGAGCAGCGGCGCCATCGGAACAGATGCGGGCAGGTTGAGTTGGCCCTGCGGCACGGTCCCGACGAGGGAGTTCATCGGTGCGGATATCGGCGTCGGCGTGGTAGCAGCCGGCGCTGAGACTGCCGGCGCTGAGACTGCCGGCTTCGGCGCGAGCATCGACGCGGCATTTTGCAAGAACTGAGACGCCATCGCCGGGGCGTTGCCCAGTTGCTGCATCAGGTCGATACCCGGCATGCCGGGGACGGCGGGTGCCGAGTCCGCGCCGGCGGTCGGGCTCAGCGCGACAAAGGCCGTGACCAGGCCTCCCGCTGCGGCTGCGATGGTGGCAATGCGAGTGCCGATGCGTGACATGTGTTCCCCACTCCAGTTGACGTCAAGACCCAACCCGAAGCTAGGGGTGTTACGGAAGTTACTCAAGTGACGCGTGTGGCCATTACCGAACCGATATGAACCAGACGCGCGGAGGTTATGTGGGCTACCGCTGCCCGCAAAACCAGCGTTTCGCACAGAAAGTGCGCAAACGTGCGACACGTCGGTTTCGCGGGAAGGGAAGGGCGGGCAGAGACCCGCCGGTGCCCCCGCCGCTGCTTGGTACTAAACTAGAACACGTTTCAGTTCGCGGCCCGCGTCCAAAGGAGCAGGCAATGCACACCGCCATCTGCGACGAACTCGGCATCGAGTTTCCGATCTTCGCATTCACGCACTGCCGCGACGTGGTCGTCGCGGTGAGCAAGGCCGGCGGCTTCGGGGTGCTCGGCGCAGTCGGCTTCACGCCGGAACAGCTCGAGATCGAACTCAACTGGATCGACGAGCACATCGGCGACCACTCCTACGGCGTCGACATCGTGATTCCGAACAAGTACGAGGGCATGGACTCGAACCTGTCCGCCGAGGAACTCACCAAGACGCTGCAGTCGATGGTGCCGCAGGAGCACCTGGACTTCGCCCGCAAGATCCTGGCGGACCACGGCGTTCCCGTCGAGGATAGCGACCAGGACG
>DASWBF010000175.1:0-2329 GCA_036390735.1 Mycobacterium sp.
AGCCGTTCGGTCCCGGGATGGCTGACATCGCCGATCGGCGGTAACTTCCGACAGCGCCAAACCTGTTCGGCCTCACGGTAAAACGCCGCTGTGTCGCGCACCGAGCGGGTCACCACGCCGTTGTGGACGACCCGCAGCGGCATCTGCCGCGTGTGCTTGTCCAGCAGCAGCCGCCCGCGGGTGGGTTTCAACCCCACTAATCCGTTGCAAGACGCGGGAATTCGGATCGAGCCGCCTCCGTCGTTGGCGTGCGCGACAGGCACCACGCCGGCTGCGACGAACGCGGCCGAGCCCGACGACGACGCTCCCGCAGTGTGGTTCGGGTTCCACGGGTTCCGCACCGGACCGATGCGCGGGTGCTCGGCCGCGGCGCTGAACCCGAACTCCGACAGCTGCGTCTTTCCGAGCGGGATCAACCCCGTCGCCAGGAACGCACGCGCGAAATCACCATGAGCCCGTGCAGGCGTCGGGTCCCACGCGTCCGTGCCCTGCATGGTCGGCATGCCGGCCACGTCGACGTTGTCCTTCACGAATGTCGGGACGCCGGCGAAGAAGCCGGACTGCTGCGTAGACGCCTGGCGCCGGGCCTGTTCGAACGCCTCATGGGCGATTCCGTTCAAAGCCGGGTTCACCGCTTCTGCGCGTGTGATCGCCGCGTCCACTAACTCAGAAGCCGACACCTCACCGGAGCGGATCCGCTCGGCGAGCCCGACGGCGTCGTCGTCCCCTAACGCGTCGTCGCGAAAGGCATGACATCATGTTGTTGGCTCTTCGCGCAAGCGGCTCATCGCGCGACACCATGATTACGCTTGCCCGACCTCGAAGCGCGCGAAGCGGGTCACCGTGATGCCGGCCTCGTCGAGCAGTGCCTTGACCGTCTTCTTGTTGTCGGATACCGATGACTGGTCAAGCAGCACAACGTCTTTGAAGAAGCCGTTCAGACGCCCGTCGACGATCTTCGGCAGCGCCTGCTCCGGCTTGCCTTCGTTGCGCGCGGTCTCCTCAGCGATGCGGCGCTCGTCGGCCACCACGTCCTCGGGAACGTCGTCGCGCGACAGATACCGAGCCTTCAATGCCGCGATCTGTAGTGCGACCGCGTGCGCAGCCGAGGCATCCGAGCCGGTGTACTCCACCAGCACCCCGACTGCCGGCGGCAGGTCGGCCGACCGCTTGTGCAGATAGGTCTCGACGGTGCCGTCGAACGCCGCGACCCTGCGCAGCTCCAGCTTCTCGCCGATCTTCGCCGACATGTCAGCGATCGCCTGCTCGACGGTCTTGTCCCCGACCGACGCGCCCGTCAGCGCATCCACGTCGGCGGCACCTGACGACACGGCCGCGGAAACAATGTCCTCGGCCAGCTTCTGGAACTCGTCGTTCTTCGCGACGAAATCGGTTTCGCAGTTCAGCTCGATCAACGCGCCGTCCTTGGCCGCGACCAGTCCTTCTGCGGTCGACCGCTCCGCGCGCTTGCCGACGTCTTTCGCGCCCTTGATGCGCAGCAGTTCGACGGCCTTGTCGAAATCGCCGTCGCTGTCGCTCAGCGCGTTCTTGCAAGCCAGCATGCCGGCGCCGGTCAGCTCCCGCAGTCGCTTCACGTCGGCAGCGGTGAAGTTAGCCATCTCAGCCTTCCGTTGTCTTCGTTTCGGTGGCGGTCGGACCGGGATTCGTGGGTGCGTCTTCCGGGGCGTTCGCGGCCGCGGCAGCGGTGGCGCTGGCCAGCAGCTCCTGCTCCCACTCGGCCAGCGGCTCGGCGCCCTCGGCCTCGCCCTTGTCGCCATTGCCCAGCCCGGCGCGCGCCTGCAGACCCTCGGCGACGCCCGCGGCCACCACCTTCGTCAACAGCGCGGCTGAGCGGATCGCGTCGTCGTTGCCCGGAATCGGGTAGTCGACGAGGTCCGGGTCGCAGTTCGTGTCGAGGATCGCGATCACCGGGATGCCCAGCTTGCGGGCCTCGCCAACCGCGATGTGCTCCTTGTTGGTGTCGACGACCCAGATCGCCGACGGCACCCGGTTCATGTCGCGGATACCGCCGAGGCTGCGTTCCAGCTTGTTCTTCTCGCGGGTCAGCCCGAGGATTTCCTTCTTGGTGCGGCCCTCGAACCCGCCGGTCTGCTCCATCGCCTCGAGCTCCTTGAGGCGCTGCAGCCGCTTGTGCACCGTGGAGAAGTTGGTGAGCATGCCGCCCAGCCAGCGCTGGTTCACGTACGGCATGCCGACGCGGATCGCTTCGGCCGCGACGGACTCCTGCGCCTGCTTCTTGGTGCCGACGAACAGCACCGTGCCACCGTGGGCGACGGTCTCTTTGACGAACTCGTACGCCTTGTCGATG
>DASWBF010000176.1:0-8446 GCA_036390735.1 Mycobacterium sp.
GGTTGTCGTCGAAGCCGTCGCCGAGGCTGGACAGTTCCAGGCCGCCGAACACCCCGATGCGGTAGGTGACGTTGACGACGACCACGTCGCCGTTGGCGGCCAGCCGCGCGCCGTTGTAGAGCTGGAACTGGCCGGCGCCGAGCACGAACGCGCCGCCGGGGATCCACACCATCACCGGCAGCGACGCGGCCGTGTCGGGTGACCACACCGTGAGCGTCAGGCAGGCCTCGTCCCGCACCTTCGGGTCATCGCGGCCGCGGCCGACGTACGACTTGCCTTGCAGCGGAATCGGCCCGTGTTCGAGGGCGTCGCGCACGCCGCGCCATGGCGGCAGCGGCGCGGGCGCGGTGAACCGGCGCTCTCCGACCGGCTGCTCGGCGTAGGGCACACCGCGCCAGACGCCGACACCGAACTCGGTGGTGCCGCGTAGTGCGCCACATGGGGGATGCACGATTTTGGCGACATCGACGTCCACGGACACACACGAATCCTAGTGTGGGAAGCTGGACTCGACCCGGCCGGCGAAGCGATGGAGCGGTGCGATGACCTTCAACGAGGGCATGCAGATCGACACGAGCACTGCGTCGAGCAGCGGCGGCGGCCCTGGCCGCGGGCTGGCGATCGGCGGCGGAGTGGGCGGGCTGGTGCTCGTCGTGGTCGCCTTGCTGCTCGGTGTGGACCCGGGCACCATCCCGATGGAACCGCAACAGGGCCAACAGCAAGAGGTGTCCGGCTTTGACATCAGCCAGTGCAAGACCGGCGCGGACGCCAACAAGATTCTGGGGTGCCGGATCATCGCCACCGGCAACTCGGTGGACGCGGTGTGGAGTGAGCAGCTGCAGGGATACACCCGACCAGAGGTGCATCTGTTCTCAGGGTCGGTGCAGACGGCGTGCGGCGGCGCGACCACAGAAGTGGGCCCGTTCTACTGCCCGGCCGACAAGACCGCGTACTTCGACACCGACTTCTTCCAGGTGCTCGTCGACCAATTCGGTTCCAGCGGCGGGCCTTTCGCGCAGGAGTACGTCGTCGCCCACGAATACGGCCACCACGTCCAGAACCTGCTTGGCGACCTCGGCCGCGCGCAGCAGTCAGGCGCACAGGGAGCGGAAGGCGCTGGCGTACGCACGGAGTTGCAGGCCGACTGCTACGCGGGGGTGTGGGCGCACTACGCGTCGACCGTCAAAGAGCAGAGCACCGGTGTGCCATATCTAAAGCCATTGACGGACAAAGACATTCAGGATGCACTGTCCGCGGCATCTTCGGTGGGTGACGACTGGATTCAGAAGCAGTCCACCGGCCGCGTCAACCCGGAATCGTGGACCCACGGCTCGTCTGAGCAGCGGCAGCATTGGTTCACCGTCGGCTACCAGCTAGGCGACCCGAAGCGCTGCGACACATTCAACGCCTCAGATCTCGACGGGTAGACGTCAGAACAGCGTCGGCTGCACGGCTGCGACCTTCTCGGCAGCGGCGGGCGGCGCTGTGAATTCTCTTCTGTCACCGGTTAATCCGTGCTTGGAGACCAACGGAGCGGCCCGCCGTCTCAGCATCTCGCGGTAGTCCTGCGGAAGATACGCGCCGCGGCGGTACAGCTCGCGGTAGCGGCTGACCAGTTCCGGATGCGAGCGGCCGAGCCACGACATGAACCAGCCACGGGTGGAGCCGCGCAGGTGCAGGCCGAACACGGTGACCGACGTCGCGCCGGCCTTTGCGATCTGGCCGAGCAGCGCGTCGAGGTGTTCGGCTGAGTCGGTGAGATGCGGCAGCACCGGCGCGACCATCACATGGCAGTCGAAGCCCGCCTCGCGGATTGCGGCGATCAGCCCCAGCCGCGCCTGCGATGACGGCGTGCCGGGCTCGACGTCGCGGTGCACGGCCGGAGCCGCACGACCGGCGACATCGAACTCCGGATCGGCGACTGCCAACGAGATCGCGAGGCTGATCGGAACCTGCTCGGCCGCCGCCGTCAGCAGCGGCAGATCGCGCCGCAGCAGCGTACCCTTCGTCAGGATCGAAAACGGCGTGCCCGAATCCGCAAGTGCGCCAATGATTCCGGGCATCAACGCGTAGCGGCCCTCCGCGCGCTGGTACGGGTCGGTGTTGGTGCCGAGCGCGATCGTGTCGCGCTGCCACGACCGCCGGTGCAGTTCACGGTGCAGCACGTCGGCCACGTTGGTCTTGACGACGATCTCACGGTCGAAGTCATTGCCAGGGTCGAACTCGAGGTACTCGTGGGTGGGCCGCGCGAAGCAGTAGCGGCAGGCGTGGGAGCAGCCGCGGTAGCCGTTGACCGTGTATTTGAACGGCAGCATGGCCGCGTCTGGGATCTTGTTGATCGCCGACTTGCAGAGCACCTCGTGGAACGTGATGCCCTCGAACTGGGGCGTACGGACGCTGCGGACGAAGCCGATGCGCTGCAGGCCCGGCAGCGCGCCGTCGTCGACCCTGACGCTTTGGCCGTCCCACCGCATGCCTTCATTCGAACGCCCGTTCGATGCGCTGTCAAGTCGCCACGCTCCTGCTTGACTGTCCGGCGTGACGGAGTTGCTGTTCTCCTACGGCACGCTGCGCCAGCGCGGCGTGCAACTGGCGACGTTCGGCCGGGAGCTCGACGGCCGTGACGACGCGATCGTCGGCTTCGAGCTGGACTACCTGACGATCACCGACCCGCACGTAATCGCCACCAGCGGCAGCGACCGTCACCCGATCCTGCGGCCAACGCACCAGCCGGGCGCGGAAGTTCAGGGCACGGTGTTCGCGATCAGCGAGGCGGAGCTGGCCGCCGCCGACGAGTACGAGGTCGACGACTACGCGCGGGTTCTGGTGCCGCTGCGCTCAGGTCAGCACGCGTGGGTGTATGTCTTCGCCGGCTGAGAACCAGCCGCTACCAGGCCTTCAACGCGCATGTCGCGGCGGTTTCACCGTCCTGCTGCGCGACCACGTTCCCGTCGATCGCAATGTCACAGTGCGGGTTCGGGGTCCCGTTATAGCGCGCGGCGCCGCCAGCCATGACATAAGCCCAGCTGGTGTCCTTCAACGTGGTTTCGAAGACCCACGGCGCGCCCGGAGCGACGGTGACTCGCTCGTTGCGCAGATACGCGTTCGGGTTCGCGTCGTACGCGGCCTGGGTCTCCGGCTCCGTCGCCAGGTAATAGAGGTTGACGGTCGCCTCCTGGCCGGTCGTGATCGTGTACCGGACCTGGTGCCCAGCGGGCTCGGCACTGGCAATCGCTTGGGTTGACATGAGGCCCGCGGCAGCAAGCAACGCTGCGCCGAATCGGGTTGCGACTTTAAGCATGTAGGTCACATCGCCGCACGCTACCGGATCGTTACATGTACTAGCGACCGAGGCGAGAAAGCACCTCGCCGACAATCGATTCCGCGGGAACCAGTTCTTGGTCGCGAGTGCCCAGGTCCTGAAGCTTCACGTCAGCGTCGGCGTCGTCCTTGATGACGGCCAAGGCCGCACCTGAGCGGTCGGCAGCACGAAACGCTCCCTTCAGACCGCGGTCGCCGTATGCGACGTCCACGCGAACGCCTGCTGCGCGCAGTCGGGCGGCGATGACGGCAACCTCGCGCCGGGACTCCTCGCCAACCGGAATGCAGAAGACGTCGCAGCGAGACGTCGCACCGACCTGTTTGCCTTCGGCACGCAACGCGAGCATCACGCGGTCGACGCCGAGGCCGAAACCGATGCCCGACAGGTCCTGACCGCCCAGTTCGCGCATCAGACCGTCGTAACGGCCACCCCCACCGATGCCGGACTGCGCCCCGAGCCCGTCGTGGATGAACTCGAACGTCGTCTTGGTGTAGTAGTCCAACCCGCGGACGAGTCGGGGGTTGACGACGTAACGCACGCCGAGGTCGTCCAGGAGCGCCAACACCGTCTCGAAGTGCTGTTTGGCTGCATCGGAGAGGTGGTCGAGCATCACCGGCGCGTCGGCGAGCTGGCTGCGAACGGACTCGCGTTTGTCGTCGAGGACCCGAAGCGGATTGATCCGTGCTCGTTGCCGAGTTTCCTTGTCCAGGTTCAACTTCAGCAGGTAGTCCCGCAACAGCTCCCGGTATTGCGGGCGGCAGGTGTCGTCGCCCAGCGACGTGATCTCCAGCCGGAAGTCCTCCAGGCCCAGCGCGCGGAAACCGGCGTCGGCCACCGCGATCACCTCGGCGTCCAGCGCGGGATCGTCGACGCCGATCGCTTCGATGCCGACTTGCTGCAGCTGGCGGTAGCGGCCGGCCTGGGGGCGTTCGTAGCGGAAGAACGGGCCGGCGTAGCACAACTTGACCGGCACCGGTCCGCGGTCCAGGCCGTGTTGGATCACCGCGCGGATCACCCCGGCGGTGCCCTCGGGGCGCAGTGTGACGGACCGGTCGCCGCGGTCGGTGAACGTGTACATCTCCTTGGACACCACGTCGGTGGACTCGCCGACGCCGCGGGCGAACAGCGCGGTGTCCTCGAAGATCGGCAGCTCGATGTCGCTGTAGCCGGCGAGCCGTGCGGCGGCCAGCAGCCCGTCGCGCACGGCAACGAACTCGGCCGACGCCGGTGGCACATAGTCGGGCACGCCCTTGGGCGCTTGGAATTCGGTCATCCGGTCAGGCCTTCGAGAAACGGGTTGGTGCGGCGTTCGGCACCGATCGTGGTGGATTCGCCGTGTCCCGGTAGTACCACGGTGTCGTCGTCAAGCACCAACAGTTTCGTCGCGATCGACCCGAGCAGATCCCGCCCGCTGCCGCCGGGCAGGTCGGTGCGGCCGACGGACCCTTGGAACAGCGTGTCGCCGGAGAACACCACGTCGTCGGGGCCGTCGTCGACCCGGAACACCACCGACCCGCGAGTGTGCCCTGGGGTGTGGTCGACGGTCACGGTGATGCCGCCGCAGTCGATCTTGTCGCCGTCGCGGTCCAGTTCGATCACCTGCTTGGGCTCGCGGAACAACGCGCCGAACAGCAGTTGACCGAAGCGGGGCCCGAAGTCCTTGATCGGGTCGGTCAGCATGAACCTGTCCGCGGGATGGATGTACGCCGGGCAGCCGTAGGTGTCGGCCACCTTCTGGGCCGACCAGATGTGATCGACGTGCCCGTGGGTCAGCAGCACGGCCGCGGGGGTGAGCCGGTGCTCGTCGAGGATCCGGCGCAGCGGCGCCATCGCGCGCTGCCCGGGGTCGACGACGATCGCATCCGATCCCGCCCGCGGGGCCAGCACGTAGCAGTTGCAGGCCAGCATTCCGGCCGGGAATCCGGTGATCAACACAGGTCCAGTTTCCCACTGCCTGGCCGGGCACCCAGCGCTGCATGGCACACTCGGTGGCCATGAGCCCTGAGGTAGAGGAGGACAGCGGCGTGCCGACCGAAAAGCAGCGGCGTGCGACAGCCAAGCGCAAGTTGGAGCGTCAGCTCGAGCGGCGCGCGCAGCAGGACCGCCGTCGCCGGATTCTGACCATCGCCGCGCTGGCCGCGGTCGTCGTCGTGGTGGCCGGCGTGGCGGTGTGGGCGGTGTTCTTCAGGAAGGGCTCCGACGAGACGCCGACCGCGTCGAGCACGACCTCGGCGCCGCCCACGCAGGACACCGCCACGCCGCAGGCCGGGGTGCTGCCACCGTTCAGGCCGCCGGCAGATCTGGGCGCGAACTGCCAGTACCAGCCGACACCGAACGAGCCGGCGGCCAAGCCGGTCGCCCCGCCCAATTCCGGGAAGGTCCCGACGACCCCGGCCAGCATCAGCATGAGCATCACGACCAATCAGGGCCCGCTGGGAGTCCAACTCAACGACGCGCAGGCACCATGCACGGTCAACAACTTCGTGAGCCTGGCCCAGAAGGGCTACTTCAACGACACGCATTGCCACCGGCTGACCACCGCCGAGGACCTGTACGTGCTGCAGTGTGGCGACCCGAAGGGCGACGGCACGGGCGGGCCGGGCTATCAGTTCGCCGACGAGTACCCCTCCAACCAGTACCTGCCCGACGATCCCGCGCGGAACCAGGCGGTCATCTACCCGCGCGGCACGCTGGCCATGGCCAACGGCGGACCGGGCACCAACGGCAGCCAGTTCTTCATCGTGTACAAGGATTCGAAGTTGCCGCCGAACTACACCGTCTTCGGCAAGGTCGACGAGAAAAACATGGGCGTCCTGGACAAGGTCGCCGCGGCCGGCACGGTCGACGGTTCGCCCGACGGCAAGCCCAAGACCGACGTCGTGATCACGTCGGCGCGGCTGGACTGAGGCAAGGCGCTCGACTTCTCGGCCAAGGGGCAATCACGAGTGCGCGAGCTCGTCGCGTGGCAGCGCGATTCAGGTCAGAGTGTCATGCCGCCGGTGACAGGAACGGCCGTCATCGTGGTGCCGTTCATCGTCGTCTGCCAGGTTCCGTAGGTCATCTGGGGCGCCGGCTGCATCTGCCGCTCGAGCCGCATTTGCCGCACTTTGTCCTTGAATTCCTGTTGCTCGGCATTGATCTGGTCGATCACCTCGCGATCGCGCTTGGAGTTGGGCATCATCATCCCGACCATGGTCTGATTCGGTTTGACAACCCAAGTGGTGCGGGAGTCTCCCGCCGCGACGGTGTAGATGCCGGCCGGCGCCGAAACCAGCGACGCCGAGAAGTTGTGCGGCTGCGCGTTCGGCTCGTTCATCGTGATCGTGCCGTTGACGTTGCTGCCGTCGAACGATGCCGTTAGCTGATCCTGGTACGGCGAGTTCAGGGTCATCGTCCCGTTGCTCTGGGTCCCCATGAACACGGCCTCGTCGCTGGTGCCGTCGGTCGCGTAGGCGGTCACCATCTCGCCTTCGACGGCGATGCCCAAAGCCATCGTGTTGCCGTCCGGTTCCGCCATGTCGGCAACGAAGGTCCCCGACTGCGGCATTGCAAGAGCGGTGGCCGAGGACGCCCCGAGCGCGGTCGCTGCGATGACGGCACCGGCCGCGGCGAACACGGTGAGCCTCTTATGTCTCATGGTTTCTTGCTCCTTCTGTACGAGATAATTGGCGGATCGGCGCTCGGGGCGGCTGAATCAACCTGTCGAGCGTTGGTGTGTGCGCGACGGGCCGGCGTTACACCAAAGTCCCGCCGCCTCCGCGCGTCAGCCCAGGCCATACGACTCGCGGCTGATCGTGAAGTAGTGGCCGGTGCTGATGTCGCTGCACGTGACACCGGACTCTTCGCTGCTGCACGTGACCGGGCCTTCGAAGTAACTCCTGCCGTAGTCCAACGTCGGCAGCCCGTCGCCGCGCAGCGTGTCGCCGTGACATTCGAAGGTTGCCGGGCGTCCCTGGTTCAGCCCAATCCGGTCGCCCCACTCCCCCTCACATGCCATCGGGCGGGGCGGCGGCGACCAGGAGCGGTCAACGATCTCGCACTGGGCGAACGCGTTACCGTTGTCCAGCGTGCCCACGCCACAGAAGACGTTTCCGGACGGGGACTGAAATTGGTAGAAGGAAAAGGCGTGCGCCGTCCCCGGCGACAACATTGCCGTCGACACCAAGGCCACCGGGATACTCAGTCGCAGCGGCACTCTCATGGTTGCTGTTGTACACGCTTTTCACGTCCGCATTGGCGTTTCGACGAACTCGCGGCTAGCGCGGCGGCCGCAAGGATCTCATCGCGACGCGCATGATCGGTTCGGGCACGCGGTCCTTCATCGCCAATGCCCTTGCGCCGGCCCGGGTTCGGACCGGGGTGCCGCGGCCGAACACCTTGTTCAGCGGCCCGCCCGACGGTTCGAGCTCGAAATGCAGCGGCGGTTCCTCGCCGGCGGCACCCAGCGCGTTGGAGCTCACGACCCGCTGGATCTCGCCGGTGCCCTCGAAGATGGT
Organism: Mycobacterium sp.; assembly: GCA_036390735.1. Classification (GTDB taxonomy): domain Bacteria; phylum Actinomycetota; class Actinomycetes; order Mycobacteriales; family Mycobacteriaceae; genus Mycobacterium. Next base: position 7,819 of record DASWBF010000176.1, read on the forward strand.
GTACAGCTTGGCGTCTCGGTACCACTTCTCAACGGGATGGTCGGTGATATAGCCCCGCCCGCCCATGGTCTGGATCGCCCGTTCGGTGGCCCGGACCGCGACCTCGCTGGCGGCCAGCTTCGACATCGAGCCCTCGCCGCGCTCGAACAGCACGCCGTTTTCCGCCATCCACGACGCCCGCCACGTCAACAGCCGCGCCGCGTCGATCTGCGTCGCGAACTCTGCGATCAGGAACGTGATGCCCTGGTTGTCGATGATCGGCGCGCCGAACGCCTCCCGCTGCTTGGCGTACGCGGTCATGTATTCGAGTGCGGCCCTTGCGATCCCGAGTGCCTGCGCAGCGACCACCGGCCACGTCTGCTCGAACGTGCCCAGCGTCGCCGAGCCGAAACGTCGGCCACCCTCGATCGCTTCACGCGGCCTGGCCGATCGCCGACCGCACCAGCGCAGGCATCACGATCGCCAGCCCAATGCCCGCGCAGCCCCAAAAGACCTCCTCCATGAACATCGGCAACGACAGACCGATCGGGTCGCCGATCAGGTCGCGGTAGAACAGCGGGCTATAGAAACCCCGTTCGGCGGCCTCCTCGAGCACGGGCCACGGGAATTCCTGGCGCTTGTCGAGGTC
>DASWBF010000177.1:0-2376 GCA_036390735.1 Mycobacterium sp.
ACGCTGCGCCGCGCCGGCGAACGGTTCGGCTTCGCGGTGCGCGCCATGTCGCTGGTCGCCGAGCACCATGACGACGAATCGGTGGCGTTCTCGTCCACCTACATCCGGTCGTGCGTCGACGCAGGGGACGTGGTGGCGGCCACCGAAGCGCTGGGCCGGCCGCACCGGGTCGAGGGTGTGGTGGTCCGCGGCGAAGGCCGCGGCCGGGTGCTCGGCTTCCCGACCGCCAACGTCGCTCCGCCGATGTATTCCGCGATCCCGGCCGACGGCGTGTACGCGGCCTGGTTCACCGTGCTGGGCCACGGACCCGTCGTCGGCACCGTCGCGCCGGGCGAGCGGTATCAGGCCGCCGTGTCCGTCGGCACCAATCCGACGTTCTCCGGACGCACGCGCACCGTCGAGGCGTACGTGCTCGACACGTCCGCCGACCTGTACGGCCAGCACGTCGCGATCGACTTCGTCGCCCGCATCCGCGGGCAGCGCAAGTTCGCCGAGGTCGGCGACCTGATCGCCGAGATGGAGGCCGACACCAAGCGGGCCCGCACGATTCTGCTGGCCCGCTAGCCCGCGAGGGCTTGGCCGCCTCTGAACCGCCTGAGGAAGGAGATCAGCCGATAGGCGGGCACCGCCTTCGGCCAGTCATTGGCGCGGAAGTAGGCATCCGAGCCGCCGTCGACGAACACGACGCTGCCACACAAGAAGTCCGCGGCATCCGACAGCATGAAGCACGCCCAGTCGGCCAACTGCCCAGCATCGCCGAACCCGCCGATCGGAATCGGAAACGACCGAACCGCCTTGGCCTCCTTGGGAGTCGACAACTGCTCCTGCAGAAGCGGTGTCATCACCGCGCCCGGCGCGAGAGCGTTGAGGCGGATTCCCGCGCCGGCCCACTCCGGGGTCACCGCGTTGCGTCGAACCCATCGGCTGACCGCGATTTTCGACGCGGCGTACATCATCACCGAGGCGTTCTTGCCGAACCATCGCACGGCGCGCACCGCCTTGTCGGCGTCATGCGTCAGCAATGCGCGGACGGCGCGGCTCGGCACCGCGGGCACGGTGGTTGACGAATTACTGGAAATGACAACGACTTTGGCGCGCTCAGTGGAGGCAAGCGCGGTCCGCCAGCTAGCGAGCAGGTCGACGACGCCCAGGTAGTTGACTTGGGCGATCTGGCGCGGGCGGTCGGAGCCGGGGGCGGGTCCAAGGCCGGCCGCCAGCATCGCCCCGTCGAGTCCGGCGCCTGACGCCGCGAGCACTCTGTCGGCGGCGGTCTTGCGTCCGGCAGGTGTCGACAAGTCGGCGACCACCTCGGCACTTCTGATGTCGACCCCGATCACGGTGTGGCCGCCGTCACGTAATCGCTGGGCCGTCTCACGGCCCATGCCCGACGCTGATCCGGTGACGGCATAGGTGCCCACGGGAGTCCTTTCTCGCGCACAACGCTGGTTGCGTTGAAGCTACGCGGCCGACGGCATCGATTCGGGCCGCACACCACATCGCTGCTAGACTCGCCGCCGACAAGGCGACGCGCTGCAGTCCGCGGCGGCCGCGCCCAAATTCCCTGATCGCGGACCGAAGATGGAGTTGAATTCGTGGCGCTCACTGCCGAACAGAAGAAAGAAATCCTGGCTCAGTACGGCCTGCACGAGACCGACACCGGTTCGCCAGAGGCGCAGATCGCGCTGCTCACCAAGCGCATCAACGACCTCACCGAGCACCTCAAGGTGCACAAGCACGACCACCACTCGCGGCGCGGACTGCTGCTGCTGGTGGGGCGGCGCCGTCGCCTGGGCAAGTACCTGTCCGAGGTCGACGTGGAGCGGTACCGGTCGCTCATCGACCGCCTCGGCATGCGGCGCTGACCCGTCTGGCCTGCGCGCCACACGTGTCACAGGCGTCTCCCTGAAAGTGGAGGTGCTCTTTGCCCACCTTCGAGCGACAACGGCGTTTTCCCAGTTCAGCGGCCACAACGACGATGGGACACCAGCGACAATAGGTGGCGTTTATGCACGTCAGAAGTTGTCGCTCGAAGGCGGGCACATCGACACCCCGGATACTCGGAGACTGGTGAGACTGGTGTGGCTACCGTGCCGATCCACGAAGCCGACGCTCTCGGCGCGAGTAAAGGCTTGCGAACGGCGCCGGTGTAGAGTAAAGGCATTCCGAGCCAACCCGGCTCGGATGTCGCATGTCACGACAGTGGCCAGCCTGCACGGGCGGTCTTCGGTAGTGGCTGCCGGACTGAAATCCGGCCGCTTCGATCGACGGCCGTAGCCGCGTTCAGGCCGATGCCGTTCAGGTTGCTCGCCACTGCAAAGGCATAGCGACGACAACTTGAACGAAGGAAAATCCGGACTGTCATGTCTGTAGCTGAAA
>DASWBF010000178.1:0-2654 GCA_036390735.1 Mycobacterium sp.
GCCCGATCAGCAGCGCTCGCAGCCACCTTTCCACTGCGAGAGCGCGAACGATGATGGCTGGCGCAACGCTTTTCCCCGAAGCACTATCGGCGCTTGGTCAGCGGGCCCGCGGCCGTGCGGCGCTCCCATGACGAATTCACCGCAGCGCAGGCAGCGCCACACTTGGCCCAGTCCGGTGGTTCCGCTGAGCCGCTCAGCGAGCGCGACGTCATCAGGCGCGTAGGTGACGTGGCCTCGGCGCGCGCACGTGAGCAGCTCAAAGCGGTTGCCGCCCGCAGATCCTCGAACAGCGGTTCGGCGCTTCTTCGATGCCGCCACGAGGCGATCATCGCCTGCCGGCGGCAGCTGACGGGTCAATATCGCCGTAGCGATGCCTGAACGTTTTCTCCCCGGTCGCGCCGAAATGAGTCAGACTGCTGGTCCCGGCCACGACTCGCATACGAGCCATCCTGGAGGTTCGTCGACACCTGTGCCCGGACACACCATTGCCCTGCCGCACAACGACTCTGATCTGCGTGCGCATATTTCGCGTCGGAGAGCGCTCGATGCCGCACGGAGGCGCTCGGCGATTTCGGCCAGGCTTCAGACGGTGACCGTGCGGACAGTGTTGCGGTAGCCGGACCATCCAGGCACCCGACATCGAACGCACCAATTCACCGACGACAGTCATTGGGCCTCAATAGTTCACGCAATTCGGTGCTGAGGTGTGTCGTGAACGTGAAAGGTGCACTGCCTCAACGATAATCGACGTTTGCTGGCGTTCGAGAATCGATCGAGGAGTGCGTTGGGACAAAACCCAGTGAAATCGATGTGAACAAGCGTGACGAGGCGAAACGGCTTGGACGGCTGAATGCCGCTCACCTGGAGCTATGAGCCCCGACCGTACTGCGAGAGACCGCGACTGGTTCGTTGACAACCCACTGACAGCCATCCGGATTATGGTGTCCCGGATGGCTGTCAAGTGGCTGGACGAGCCGGAGGCGCACGACTACGGCGCCGCGGCTGAGTACCTGAGCATGGTCGCCGAAGCCGACGCGGTCGCCAAGGCGGTCGCGGCGTTGCGGGAGGCAAAGCCGATCTACCGCAAGGCCAAGGACATCCTGCGGGCCGCGGGCCTGGCATTGCTGCCGGAGACCAACCCGCATGTGAAGAGTGACCTCGAGAAGATCAGCGACGGCAAGAAGCTCTCGCCGATCCTGCTGGTGCGTGGCGATGCGGCCAGGTCGGTGCGGCTGGGGATCGCCGACGGCTACCACCGGGTGTGCGCGAGCTACGTGACCGACGAGAACACCGCGATTCCGTGCCGCTTGGTGTCGTGGTCGACCTGATGGTCTGATGTCCGGGTTCGGTTTCGACACGCTGGCCCTGCTCGCCGTCATCGGCCTGGCGGGCCCGCTGCTGGCCGCGGTGCCGCGGTTCGGCATTCCCGTGGTGATCGGCGAGTTGGTCGTCGGGCTCATCGTCGGCAGAACAGGTTTCGGGGTCGTCGACCACACCGATCCAACGTTCACGCTGCTGGCCAACATCGGCTTCGCGCTGGTGATGTTCGTCGTCGGCACCCACGTACCCGTACGCGATACGACGCTGCGATCAGCGATCCCGAAGGCGTTGCTGCGTGCGGTTGTCGTCGGCGCTGTGGCGGCCGGGCTGGGGGTGACGCTCGCCGAGGCCTTCGGGACGGGACACGCGGCCCTGTACGCCGTGCTGATGGCGTCGTCGTCGGCCGCTTTGGCGCTGCCGATCATCCAATCGCTGGGCCTGGGCGGACCGCAGGTGCTGTCGGTGACCGCGCAGATCGCCATCGCTGACGCTACCTCAATTGTGTTGCTGCCCTTGGTGATCGACTCCCGGCGCACGCCACAGGCGGCGTTGGGTGCGCTGGCCATCGCGGCCTGCGCGGCGGTGCTTTTCCTGGTCTTCCGGGCGGCCGATCGGCGGCTTCTGCGGAAGCGCCTGCACCACTACTCTGAAAAGCATCGGTTCGCGCTGGAACTGCGGATCAGCCTCATCGTGCTGTACAGCCTTGCGGCGCTGGCCATCGTCACGCACGTGTCGATCATGCTGGCGGGTTTCGCGCTCGGTCTGGTGGTGTCGGCGATCGGTGAACCCCGTCGGCTCGCGCGTCAGCTGTTCGGCATCACGGAGGGGTTCTTCAGCCCGTTGTTCTTCGTCTGGCTGGGCGCCTCCCTGCAGGTGCGCGAACTCGGTGATCGCCCGGGGTTCATCCTGCTCGGGGCGGGCCTTGGCGTCGGTGCGGTGCTGGCCCACTGTGCGGGCAGGTTGCTCGGCCAGCCTCTGACCCTTGCGGCCCTGGCCGCAGCCCAACTGGGCGTGCCGGTGGCGGCGGCGACCCTGGGCACCGAACAGCATCTGCTCGCGCCCGGCGAACCGTCGGCGCTGATGCTCGGCGCGCTGCTGACGATCGCGGTCACCTCCGTCGCGGGAGTGCTGGCCGCGCGGCGACATAGCGGCGACACATCGGGCGACACGACTAGTGCAGAGAATGTTCTTGACGCGCCATCGACTGGCCGCCGCCCGGGCGGCGGCCACCGTCGTGGTGAAGGCCGTCCTGCGTAGTGGCGCGTCTGAGTAACCGTCGGGCCGCCGCAAACATGCAAGGCCGGGAAAACCCGCCGTCTTGTCGGCATCGCGGC
>DASWBF010000179.1:0-3585 GCA_036390735.1 Mycobacterium sp.
CTCAACGCCTACGCCACCCGGGTCGACTAACAACAGTGCAGAATAGGTAGATGTTTGAGAACCTCGGGTGGAGTCATCTGATGGTCCTGGGCCTGGTCGGTTTGATAGTCCTGGGTCCGGAGCGGCTGCCCGGCGCGATCCGGTGGGCGGTCTCCGCGCTGCGCCAAGCCCGCGATTACATCAGCGGTGCCACCAGTCAACTCCGCGATGAACTGGGACCCGAATTCGACGAACTGCGCGAGCCGATCGGCGAGCTGCAAAAGTTGCGCGGAATGACGCCGCGCGCGGTGCTGACCCAGCACCTGTTGGACGGCGATGACTCGTTGTTCACCGCGATGTGCGACCTGCGCGCCGAGCCGGCATCACGGCACGTCGGTGACCGCGCCGACGTCGCCTCCGTCCTACCGACCGGACCCAACCCTGTCGGGCCTTCGACCGGCGGGGCGGAGCGGCCCGGCGAAGCCACACCGTTCGACCGCGACTCGACTTAGCGATGCCTGGACCCCTTCTGCCCGGCCGCGCCAAAGTGGACAGGACCGCTGGGTGCCTCGTCTACCAACAACTTTGCGGGGCGTGTGATCGCCGGATAACGCGGGCCACCGGCTCACCGCGCCGCGGGGTAGCCGACGGATTGAGCAAACAGCACCCGCTGCTGTGCGCTCAGGCCAAGGCGCTGGCTCAGCGCGGCCCGATCACAGTTGTGAAACCACGCCGCGAGCCCACGAGCCGCGGCGAAGAGATAGACATTGCCGGCGATCAGCCCGGTGTCGACGTAGTAGTAGTAGGACTTCTGCACCTCCGGGTCATGAAGCCCCGGCTCATCGAATCCCATGGTGTGGGTGAGCCGATGAAGGTCGGCGACGTAAATCAGGTGAACGGGAGCCGCGGCCGTGACGTGCGGTTGGCCCGGCGTCAGCGCGCTAGCGCGCAAGTCGGCGTCGGCTCCTAGCACCAGGCGACTGTTCACAGCGTCATAGCGATACGTTGCCCCCGCCAAGGCGACGTAGACGTCGATCTCTTACGAATTGCTGGCCGAACCGGCCGTGCGGCCCGGCGCCCCAAAAGGGCCAAGCTCGCGGTTCACACCGCACGCCGACCACAGCAGGTCGGAAAGCTCCTGCAGCGGCAACGGGGTGGCGCTGATCTCGCGGATCGTCTGTCGTCGCTGCAGCGTGGTGAGGATCGGATCGTCGTGGTCGACTGCCGGCGCAGGCAGCTGCAGGACCCGGTCGGCTTGCGTCTCATCAGCCACTGTCTGCTGCCCGATCGATTCGTCACGTTACGTCAGCGGTCGACGTCATGCGACGGACATCCTATGCATCTGCTGATCCTTCAGTCCGTCACAGTGGAATCCAGATACCGAAGAACCAGATGCCCCACTGGTTGAAGCCCGCATCCCAGACCGGTTGGCATGAGAATCCCCAGTAGTTAATCGGCGGCGGTGGCGGACCCCACGGCGGCGGCAGCGGGCCGGAATACTCGGGGCGTGGGGGCGGACCCCAGCCCCACGGAGCGGGTCCGTCGCCCCACGGCGGCGGGCGGCGCCGCCAATCGTCTTGATCTGGTCTGCCCCAGTCCTGTCGGGGCACTTGCCCCCAGTCCGGTCCGTTAGGCGGTCCGCCGCGGTTTCCAAGGCCGGACCCGGGAAAGTCGGATCGGGGGCTATCCGACGGGCGGCGGCGGGGCAGGTCCGGTTGCTGTCCGTCGAGCCCGCGGAAGTTCCCGGCGCCGTCGGTAGGCGGCTCTTGCCGACCGGGGGGCGCCGCGCCCGCTTGTGGAGCACTCGGCGGGCCGCCCTGCGGCCCGGGACCCGGCCCACCACATTGTGCGCCGGCAACCCCTCCGGGCGGGCAAGGTGCCGCGATCGCGACGCCGGAACCGGCGCCGCCGAAGACCAGTCCCAATCCGCTGGCCACCGACATCGCAGCAACCACTTTCTTGAGGTTCATCACGTAACTCCTTGTTCTCAAAGGTGTTTGACTCGATCAACCCCCGACTTAAGCAAGGATGGCCAGCCGGCCTATGAGCCAGCTATGTCTGGTGTGCGACCAGCCTGGCAATCGCTGTCAGTTGGGCAGAGTGACCGTCTGCTCTTCGGCCGCGGCATGCGGTTGAGCATGCACTCCGGCGACAACCCTCCTTCTGCTTCCACCGTCCAGTTGGCTGCAGGAACGACGCACGGTACAGCCGTCGCAGACTTCAGTCCGGTTGTCGAAGGCGTCGGTCGAGCGTTATGGCACGGCAGCGGTTCAGGGTGCGACGTCGGGCCTGCCGAGTCGGTCGGCGAGCCAGGGCAACGCCGCGCGGAATGCGGTGGCGGCGAAGGGCCACGTATGCCCGCCCGGATAGCTCTGCACCGAGCAGCTGATGGCCTTGGATCTGCCCAGGGCACACTGCGTTTCAGCGGCGTCGGCCTGGCCCCGGGATCTGGCGTCGTAGGCGTTGCCGGCGGAGCGGGCGCCGACGGCTGCCGGAACGGCGAACACACCCGAGAGGTCGGCGTAGGGACCGTGTCTGGTGATGACGGTGGTCGGATCAAACGCCGACCATGCTTCGGCGTCGCCGCCGTACAGCCGGTCGACGGTCTGGGCCTTGGTGCCCGCGTGCGGGCCGCGATCACCGGCGATGTCGACGAACGCGCTCAACATGTCGGAATGCATCACGGCGAGGTCCACCGCGCAGGTGCCGCCCGAGGTGAATCCGACTACGCCCCAACGGCTTCGGTCGCCGCTCAAACCGAAAGTGGCAACCGTGTAGGGGACGACGTCCTTGGTGAGGTGATCGGCGGCGTTACCGCGGGGCCCGTTCACGCACTCGGTGTCGTTGTTGAAAGCGCCGGTCGGGTCGACGAAGACGGCTACCGGAGCTTCGCCGTTGTGCCCGGCGGCGAACACGTCGAGGGTGTGCACCGCGTCGCCGGCGCGAACCCAGTCGGCCGGGGTGTTGAACTCTGCTCCGATCATCATGAGCGTCGGCAGCCGGGATGCAGGCTTGGCGGTGAACCAGGCAGGCGGCAGATACACCCATTCCGGACGGTGCCTGAAACCGGATGCAGCAGAGTCGATGTCGACCGGCACGAGGGCTCCGGTGACCGGCTGAGCTCCTCTGGACTGCATGGCTCTAACGGTTGCCATGTCGGTCTGGTCTGGCAGGGGCCCGCCGGTCAGCTGATTGACCGCGGTAGCGACGGTCGGGAAGTAGCCCAGCCACCCGTTGATGGTCAGCCCCATGCTGAGCAAGCAGAACGAAGCGGCGAAGACGGAGACGTTGCGCCGCCACCACCCGGCGCTGGGCCAGCCGACTACGGTGACCGCAGCGGCCGACCCGCTGAGCGAAACCCTCAGCCACATCTGCCACGGCGGCGGCTCACTGGCGATGCCCAACGTCCCGAAGTAGCAATGCGCCGCAAATCCACTGACCACGCCGACCACCACGGCAACCGGCAGGGCACTGTCACGTTGGTGAGTGTCGGCGCCCTGGAAGGATCGGTGGGGTGAGCACCGCAACGGCGTCGTACAAGGGCCACCGCTACCCGGTCGAGATCATCAACCATTGCGTGTGGCTGTACTTTCGGTTCCCGCTGAG
>DASWBF010000180.1:0-2612 GCA_036390735.1 Mycobacterium sp.
ACCAGCCGTACCCGTACGTGGTGGCGATCGTGGACGAGCTCGCCGACCTGATGATGACCGCGCCGCGCGACGTCGAGGACGCGGTGGTGCGGATCACCCCGAAGGCTCGCGCGGCCGGCATCCACCTGGTGCTGGCCACCCAGCGTCCGTCGGTGGACGTGGTTACCGGCCTGATCAAGACGAACGTGCCGTCGCGACTGGCGTTCGCCACGTCATCGCTGATCGACAGTCGCGTCATCCTGGATCAGCCGGGCGCCGAGAAGTTGATCGGCATGGGCGACGGGCTCTTCATCCCGATGGGCGCCAACAAGGCGATCCGCCTGCAGGGCGCCTACATCACCGACGAGGAGATCCATGCCGTCGTCGCTGCCTGCAAGGAACAGGCCGAACCGCAGTACACCGACGGTGTCACCAGCGCCAAGCCGACCGGAGAGCGCACCGACGTCGACCCCGATATCGGCGACGACATGGACGTCTTCCTGCAGGCCGTGGAGTTGGTGGTGTCCAGCCAGTTCGGTTCGACGTCGATGCTGCAGCGCAAGCTGCGGGTCGGATTCGCCAAGGCGGGCCGGCTGATGGATCTGATGGAAACCCGCGGCATCGTCGGGCCGAGCGAGGGCTCCAAGGCACGCGAGGTGCTGGTCAAGCCCGACGAACTGGCGGCGACGCTCGCGTCGATCCGCGGCCTCGACGGCGCCGCTGACGACGACTAGCTTCCGGCGCCGACGCCGATCTCGACTCGCACCGGTGGCGCCGGGGGAAGCAGCGGGTCCAGTGCATTGTCCAGGCATTGCACACCCGACTCGTTCACCTGGATCTCGCGACAAGTCCCGGTGGGACAGTAGCCGGTGACCGACGAATCGTCGGAGCAGTCCGGCGCCGCCTGAGCCGGTACCGGCGTAATCAGCGTCGCGGCGAATCCCAGAGTTGCCGCGACCAACCACCCGGCCGTGCGATGAAACACACGTCCACGGTACGACTCACAGCATCAACAGCATTCGCGAATTTCCGAGAATGTTGGGCTTGACGTAGGACAGGTCCAGAAACTCCGCCACACCGGTGTCGTAGGAGCGGCACATCTCCTCGTAAACCTCCGCGGTGACCGGGGTGCCCTCGATCTCGACGAAGCCGTGTCTGCTGAAGAACTCGATCTCGAAGGTGAGCACGAACGCGCGTTGAAGCTGGAGTTCGCGTGCCACTTCAATCAGCCGGTCGACGATCGCATGGCCGATGCCGTGGCTCTTCACCTTCGGATGCACTGCGACGGTGCGTACCTCGCCGAGGTCCGACCACATCACATGCAAAGCGCCGCAGCCGATCACCTCGCCGTCGAGTTCGGCGACCCAGAACTCCTGGACCGCTTCGTAGAGCGTCACGAGGTTCTTCTCCAGCAGAATCTTGCCGGCGTAGTAGTCGACAAGGCTCTTGATGGTCGGCACGTCCGAGGTTCGGGCACGACGGATCACCAGGCCGTCGGACCGTGCTGCGCTCACACACCGAACATATCGGCTGGGCGCAACAGATATTCTGATGCCGTGCCAGCGCCCCCCTCACGCGACCCGGCGGCGGCGCCGACGTCCCCGACAGCACGGCTGCTCAACGTCGCAAATGTCTTGACCACCATCCGGCTGGTGCTGGTGCCGGTCTTCCTGTTCGCGTTGTTCGCTGACGGTGGCTACGAAACCCGTTGGCGCATCGCGGCTTTCGTCGTCTTTGCGGTTGCCATGGTAACCGACCGGTTCGACGGCGCGTTGGCCCGCAGCTACGGGATGGTCACCGAATTCGGCAAGCTGGCCGACCCGATCGCCGACAAGGCGCTGTTGGGCGCGGCGCTGATCGGGCTGTCTTTGTTGCACGAGCTGCCGTGGTGGGTGACGGTGCTGATCCTGGTTCGTGAGATCGGGATCACGGTGCTGCGGTTCGCCGTGCTGCACCGCGGCGTGATTCCGGCAAGCCGCGGCGGGAAGTTGAAGACGCTGGTTCAGGCGATCGCGATCGGGCTGTTCATCCTGCCGCTGTCGGGGGCCTGGCACGTCGTCGCGATGGCGGTGATGGCCGTCGCGATCGTGCTCACCGTCGTCACCGGAATCGACTACGTCGCACAGGCCGTCAAGGACAGCCACGGGCGCCCCGCCGATCAGTGACGGGAACCATCCGACCGGCGGCCGACGTTGCCACTTCAGTAGGCGTTTCAGTAGGTATCCGCCCACCCGAAGGAGTGCACGATGGCAGCGTTGCTGCGCGAGGTGATCGGCGACGTGCTTCGTCGCGCCCGCACGTCGCAGGGGCGGACCCTGCGCGAGGTGTCCGACTCGGCGCGCGTGAGCCTGGGATATCTGTCCGAGGTGGAGCGTGGCCGCAAAGAGGCGTCGAGTGAACTGTTGACCGCGATCTGCGGTGCGCTGGAAGTTCCGCTGTCCGAGCTGCTGACGGACGCTGGCCGCCAGCTGCAACGTCAGGAGCGCGGCGACGGGGCCACCAGCGCGGCCAACATCGATGCGGCCACCAAGGTCGTCATCCCGCCCGTCGTGTCGATGGCGGTGGCCTGACCCACTGCGCCGCATGGCCCTGAACGGATAAATTGGGCATACGCGCACTTAATCCGGCAGTAA
>DASWBF010000181.1:0-33645 GCA_036390735.1 Mycobacterium sp.
CACCGATGACTGCGCCGAGCACGGCGACGACGATGACGAGAGCGATGTTCATGTGGCCGGTGCCGGCGAAGATGGCCGCCGTGATCAGGATGGCCTCGCCAGGCACCGGCACACCGAAGTCCTCGAGCAGCACGAAACCGCCGACCGCCACATACCCGTAGTGCTCCAGGACTGGCTGCACATCGCCGAACACCCCAGGCAGCTGCCCATGGCTCATGGTGTGCTCCGTCCGGATTTCGGGAACCCGTCGCATGGTAGCGACGGTGCCGACGCGCCGGATATCGGCTCGGCATGAGACACTGAGATCGGAGGGGAGTATTCCTTCGTCGCGGTGTCGTCATCACGTCGCCCATGATTGGACGGCCGGCCCGCGGGCCGTGATGGCGGCGGAAGAGACCTCCGGCGTTTTCGTGACGACCGGAGGATTCGGATGAACGTTTCGCAACTCGAGTGGATCATCACCCTCGGGGCGACGATCGCTGTGTTGCTGTTCGACGTGATGATCATCGGGCGTCGTCCCCACAAGCCGAGCATGCGTGAATGCGCGATCTACCTGACGATCTACGTCGGGCTCGCGGTGGCGTTCGGAGTATTCGTCTGGTTCTTCCACGGCAGCCAATTCGGCCTCGAGTTCTTCGCGGGATGGCTTACCGAATACAGCCTGTCCGTCGACAACCTGTTCTTGTTCTTGCTGATCATGGCGAGCTTCAACGTGCCCGAAAAGTACCAGCAGCAAACGCTGTTAGTGGGCATCGTGCTGGCCTTGGTGTTCCGCGGCATCTTCATCGCGCTCGGTGCCGTCGCGATCAACGAGTTCTCATGGGTCTTCTACCTTTTCGGCGCGTTCCTGATCTACACCGGGTTTCACCTGGCACGCGACAAAGACCACGACGACGACGCGGACAACCGCGTGGTGCGGTTCGCCAAGACGTACCTGAACACCACCGATCGGTGGGACGGCCTCAAGCTGTACGTGAAAGAGGGCTCGAAGCGCCTGATGACGCCGATGTTCCTCGTCATCCTGGCGCTGGGCACCACCGACATCATGTTCGCGCTGGACTCCATCCCTGCGATCTACGGGTTGACCAGCGAGCCGTACCTCGTGTTCACCGCAAATGTGTTCGCGCTGATGGGTTTACGGCAGCTTTACTTCTTACTTGGTGACCTGTTGAAGCGGCTCGTGTACCTCTCGCAGGGACTCGCGGTGATTCTCTGCTTCATCGGCGTCAAGTTGACGCTGCACGCTCTGCACGAAAACGAAGTGCCGTTTATCAATGGCGGCAAGCACGTTGACGTGCCGGAGATCCCGACGCTGTTCAGCCTCGGCGTGATTGTCGCGACGCTGATCGTCACCACCGTCGCCAGCCTGGTCAAGACCCGGGTGATTGACGCGAACAGCGACGACGACGACGCGGTCGCCGAAGAAGGGCCGGCAGAGTCTGAGCGAACGGAGTGACGTTCAGGCTTAGTGCAGCCGTAGCGCTACTTCCAGTGACCGCCGTGCTGGCTGCACACCAGTCCGGTGCTGTTGCACTTGTTGCAACCAGGCTTGCCGCCGATGCCACTGGCCCGGCCGCCGTTGCATCCCTGGCAGTCGTGAAGTGGCCGACGACATTTGCGGTATTCCATGGCGAGTCCTTTCGACGCTAGTCCGGTCCGTTCCAGAATCTTCACTCGCGGCGGCTGCGCTCGGTATACGCCGTTCGACGGACAAAGCCACCCCGGCTACCGGGTGGCCGCTCAGCCGAGGGTTTTGTAGAACAGCCTGGCGTACCTCGCGGTGCGCTCGGAACCCTCGATGCCGGGACCCATCTTGTTCATCACGTGCGCGAAAGTGGCGCGATGGTCGGGGTTCATCAGCTCCCACGAGCCACCCCAGCCGCCCCAGAAGCAGATCTTGCCGTCGGGTACGTACGGGAACGTGTCGCGCTGAGGCAAGCCGTATCCCACCCCCCAGCGCACCGGAGGTTGGGCGAGCACGAGATCAGGCCCGTCGCACTGCACTTCGAAAATCTTCTCGACGGTCTCGCGCCGCAGTAGCTGAACGCCATTGACGTTGCCGCCCAACGAAATAGCGGACAGAATCCCAGGCTGGTGATGTTCTTCGTCGACGACCACACGTTGACGATGGTGTCTTTGCCCCACTCGCGAGTTTCGCCGCGTCGGCGTGGCCACCCCAGACGTCGACGACAAGCTCGCCGTCGATGTCGACCGCGATCGCCGCGCCTACTTCCTCGCCGCTGGTGAGCTCCTCGGCCATTGCCGCCCGCAAGCTGTTGAACTGAGGATCGCACTGACCATGGATGCTTCGCTCACCCGACCATCATGCCCGCGGCGATTACCAGTTGTGGTAGCCGCCTTCGGGGCCGAGCATGCGCTCCAGCCGGGTGCGGTTGATCTTGGCCAGCTCGTTGCGGACCACCTTGCGTTCGGTGTCGATCTCGTGGTGCAGCCGATCGGAAATCGCCGCCAGCACACCCTCGGCGTCGGTGCCGTCGACGAACATCACGAAGCTGAGGCCGAACTGCTCGGTGTAGCGCTGCGCGGCCGTGTCGAGTTGAGCCATCACCTCGGGCCGCGGGTCCCACACTGAGCACTGCTCGGCCTGCGATTTCGTGCTGCGCGGCCGTCGCCCGATGTGCGGATAGGCCTGCAGGATCGTGTCCACCGACGACTCGGACAACGCGAACAGCAACGCGTCGGCGCGGCGCAACAACTCGTCGTGGCTGGCGTAGGGCCGCCCGCCGGCGAGGTCGCGCGCCAGCACCACGCTGTTGCAGCATTCATACAGCGCATGCATTGCCTTTTGCGGCGACAGCTCGTTGAACGCGTCGAGGCCGATGCCTTGATGCATCAACACTTTTGGTCCCCTTCGATGGCGGTTGTTATCGCCAATCATTGGGGGCCGTCCGACCATGTTTCCAGTCGAAACGGCAAAATTGACCTGCGCGTAACAGGCCGTAACTCCGGCGTTTCAGCCGAACAGGCCGAAAGTCAGTGACCGCCGGCTTGGAAACGCTCCAGCGACCGCAGCACCTCGGCCTCGGCGTCCTCGCGGCCCACCCAGTCAGCGGCCTCCACGTACTTGCCCGGCTCCAGGTCCTTGTAGTGCACGAAGAAGTGCTTGATCGCGTCCAGTTCGAAGGACGGAACATCGCCGATGTCTTTGACGTGGTCCCAGCGGTAGTCGCCGGCGGGCACGCAGAGCACCTTGTCGTCGCCACCGGCCTCGTCGGTCATCCGGAACATCCCGACCGGCCGGGCTTCGACGATCACGCCGGGGAACACCGACTCGGGCAGCAGAACCAGCGCGTCCAGCGGGTCGCCGTCCTCGCCGAGCGTGTCCTCGATGAACCCGTAGTCGGTGGGGTAGGCCATCGCCGTGTACAGGTAGCGGTCCAGCCGCAACCGGCCCGTCTCGTGGTCCACCTCGTACTTGTTGCGCTGGCCCTTCGGAATCTCGATGGTCACGTCGAATTGCACGCGCCGGGCTCCTTCACTGTCGGACGTCGGTGTTAACCATAGTGGAGCCGCTAACCTTCACTACATGCATCCGGCGCGGTGGCGGCGCTCCACCCATTTCCTGATCGGCGCGGCCGTGCTGGTCGTGGTCGTGGTGGCGGCCGCTGCGCTGCTGGGCAACGGCGGCTCGAGCCGCAGCGCCAAGGCCGCGCCGGCGACGCCCCCTGCGGCGGCCGCCAAGCTCTCGGTGGTTCCGGTGGTCGACGCGGCGCCGCTTCCCACGCCAGCCGGGCTCGCCGCGGCGTTGAAGCAGCCGCTGGCCAACCCTGACCTGGGCGCGCTGACCGGCCGCGTCACCGACGCGCTGACCGGCACGGAGTTGTGGCAACAGGGGGGCACCACGCCGATGGTGCCCGCGTCCACCAACAAGGTGCTGACCGCCGGCGCCGCGCTGCTCACGCTCAACCGTGACACCCGCCAGACCACCACGGTGGTGGCCCCCGACCAGAGCCGCCAGCCCGGGGTCGTGGTGCTCGTGGGGGGCGGAGACCCGACGCTGTCATCCGCGCCGCCGGGCGAGGAGACGCTGTACCGCAACGCGGCCCGCATCTCCGACCTGGCCGCCCAGGTGCGCGGCAGCGGAATCAAGGTCACCGCGATTCAGGTCGACGCCAGCGCGTTCAGCGGACCGTCGCTGGCCCCGGGCTGGGACCCGGTTGACATCCTGGGCGGCGACGTCGCGCCGATCGAGGCCGTGATGGTCGACGGCGGCCGAACACAACCGCTGTCGCCGGAGTCCGTGCGGTCGTTCACCCCGGCGCTCGATGCGGGCCAGGCTCTGGCCGCCGCGCTGAACATTGATCCGCAGGCGGTCACGATGGCCGCAGTCCCGATGCGCGACGGCCGCCGGATTGCGTCCGTGCAGTCTGCGCCGCTGATGGACCGGCTCAACGAGATGATGAACCATTCCGACAACGTGATGGCCGAATGCATCGCGCACGAGGTGGCCGTCGCGGTGGGCCGGCCGGCGAGCTTTGGTGACGCGGTGCAGGCGGTCACGAGCCGGCTGGCCGCCGCCGGCGTGGACATGACGGGCTCCCGGCTGATGGACGGCAGCGGGCTCTCGGTGGACGACCGGCTCACCGCGCGCACGCTCGACGGGGTGATCGGCGCCGCCGCGGGCGTGTCAGCGCCGGCGATGAGGCCCCTGCTCGACGTGCTGCCGATTGCCGGGGGCAGCGGTACGCTGTCCAACCGCTATATCGACGACCAAACTGACGAGGCGGCCGGCTGGCTGCGGGCCAAGACCGGCTCGCTGACGGGAACGAACACGCTGGCCGGCGTCGTCACCGACGTGAGCGGCCGGGTGCTGACGTTCACGCTGATGTCCAACAACGCGGGGCCCACTGGACGCACCGCGATCGACGCGCTGGCGGCGACGCTGCGCAGTTGCGGATGTGGCTCGTGACGCCTACACAGGACAGCCGCAAGCTGACGGTCGGCCGGGTGGTCGACTGGGACTTCGCCGCCACCACCGGCGCCCGGCTTGCCCGCCCGGGGCCGCCGTCCAGCGACTACACCCAGCGCCAGATCGTCGACGAACTCGCGGAGTCGTCGCGGCGCGCGGAGGTACCGGTGCGGGAAGTCACCGGCCTGGTGCCCGGCGGAGAGGTGCCCGACGCGCTGATCGTCGACCGGCCGCACTGGGTTCGGCTCGCCGCCAGCTCGATGCGGGTGATGACCGGCGGCGACGACGAACCGCGCGGCTTCCTGCGGGGGCGCATCACCGGCGCGCAGACCGGTGCGGTGCTGGCGTTCGTGGCGTCGGGAATTCTGGGCCAGTACGACCCGTTCGCGGCCAGCGGCGGCAAGCTACTCCTGATCTATCCGAACATCATCGGCGTCGAACGCCAATTGCAGGTTGTGCCAAGAGATTTCAGGCTCTGGGTGTGTCTGCACGAAGTGACGCACCGCGTGCAGTTCACCGCCAACCCGTGGTTGGCCGACTACATGTCGTCGGCGCTCGGCGTCATCACCGAAGACGCCGCTGACGACTTCGGCAACGTGGTGGGCAGACTCGCTGACTACGTCCGCGATCGTCGCGACGGCGCACCGGCCGAACCGAACTCGAACGGGATCATCGGCTTGCTGCGCGCGATGCAGTCAGAGCCACAGCGCCAGGCGCTCGACCAGCTGCTGGTGCTCGGCACGCTGCTCGAAGGCCACGCTGACCACGTGATGGACGCGGTCGGACCGGCGGTAGTGCCGACGGTGACGACGATCCGCGAGCGCTTCGACGAACGACGTCGCCGCCGGCAGCCGCCGCTGCAGCGGTTGATCCGCGCGCTGCTGGGCTTCGACGCCAAGATCAGCCAGTACACCCGCGGCAAGGCGTTCGTCGACGCGGTCGTGTCGCGGGTCGGTATGGAACGGTTCAACGCCGTCTGGTCGGGTCCGGACACGTTGCCGCTGCCCGATGAAATCGACAAACCCGAGCGATGGATCGCACGGGTGCTGTAGCCGCACTGGGCGAAGCGGTGTCGGCCTTCACGCTGCGTTACTCCATCAGCGAAAAGCCTTGGTGTGTGGCGTTTTCGGGTGGTCCCGACTCGTTGGCGCTGACCGCGGTGTGCGTGGGCATGCGGCCCACCACGGCGCTGATCGTCGATCACGGGCTGCAGGACGGGTCCGCTGCGGTCGCCGATACAGCCAGGCGCCAGGCGCTTGATCTCGGGTGCGTGGAGGCGCAGGTCCTGCGGGTTGACGTGGGCCGGCTTGGCGGGCCGGAAGCCGCCGCTCGAACCGCCCGGTACGCGGCGCTGCAGGAGGCGAGTGCCGGCGCGCCGGTGCTGCTCGGCCACACCCTCGACGACCAGGCAGAGACCGTTCTGCTGGGCCTCGGCCGCGGCTCGGGCGCCCGGTCGCTCGCGGGCATGCGGCCGTATCAGCCGCCGTGGTGCCGCCCTCTGCTGGGCGTGCGACGGGCGGTGACCCACGCCGCGTGCGACGAACTCGGGCTCAGCGCGTGGCAGGACCCCCACAATTCCGATCCGCGCTACACCCGCTCGCGTCTGCGCCGCGACGTGGTTCCGCTGCTCGAGGACGTGCTTGGCGGCGGGGTCGCCGAGGCGCTGGCCCGTACCGCCGCAGCGCTGAGGGAGGACTGCGATGCGCTCGACGACCTCGCGCGCACCGAACTCGACGCGGTGGTCACCGACCAGGGGCTGGACGCGCGTCAGCTGAATGACCTACCGGATGCGTTGCGCCGCAGGGTGATCCGCGGATGGCTGCTGGCGGGCGGGGCGACCGACCTCACCGACAACCAGATTCGCCGGGTGGACGAACTCGTGATGAACTGGCACGGCCAAGGCGGCGTGGCGGTCGGGTCCGCGCTGCGCAGTCAACGGCTGGTGGCGGCCCGCCGCAACGGCAGGTTGCGGCTGCACCGCGAACCGGTCTGACTACTGCGGTGGTCTGCGCACTTGCGGCATGGCACCCTGATGGCGTGGCAGCGCAGGCGGCAGCCGACATGTATTCGGGCGACATCAAGTCGGTGTTACTCACCGAGAGTCAGATTCAGAACCGCACGGCCGAGCTGGGCGCCGCCATCGGCGAGCGGTATCGCGGCTTGATCGACAGCAGCGGCGACGACCTGCTGCTGGTCACCGTGCTCAAGGGTGCTGTGATGTTCGTCTCCGACCTGGCTCGCGCGATCCCGCTGCCGACGCAGCTGGAGTTCATGGCCGTCAGCTCCTACGGTTCGGCGACGTCGTCGTCGGGCGTGGTGCGCATTCTCAAGGACCTCGACCGCGACATTCACGACCGGGACGTGCTGATCGTCGAGGACATCGTCGACTCCGGGCTCACGCTGTCGTGGCTGCTGCGCAACCTCGCCGCCCGGCACCCGCGGTCGCTGCGGGTGTGCACGCTGCTGCGCAAGCCTGATGCGGTGCGCTCGGACGTGGGCATCGACTTCGTCGGCTTCGACATCCCGAACGAGTTCGTGGTCGGCTACGGGCTGGACTACGCCGAGCGCTACCGGGACCTGCCTTACATCGGCACGCTGGACCCGCGGATCTACCAGGAGTAGCTCTCGCGTCTGTTCGGCGGGCTAGGTGAGCTCCCAGATCACCGTCACCGAGAAGCTGACCGTCTGCTGGCCGGGCTCGAGCGGAACCGCTTCCGTCGCAGCCCGTGGCATCGGAGTGGGTGGTGTGGCCCCGCTTGCCTCGGAGATCGAGATGACCTTGCCCAGCCGCAGCCCCGACAGCTCGGCATACTGCTCGGCGCGAGCCTTGGCGTCATCGAACGCCCGTGCCCGCGCGTCCCTCACCAACTGCGAATCGTCGTCGATGGAGTAGTTGACCGAGTCGATCCTGGTGGCGTCGCCTCCGGTGCTGACGATCAGCGCGAGTGTCCGCGACGCCGAGCCGAGGTCGCGGATCTTCACGGCGAGAGAGTTGCTGGAACGGTAGCCGATGATCGCCGACGAGTCGGAGCCGTACTGCGGCTGCAGGCTGACCGACGTGGTGCTGATGTCCTTGCGGTCGACTTTCGCATCGTTCACCAGCGCGTCGATCACCGCTTGGGTACGACCGCTGGTCTGATTCATCGCGGTGGTGACGTCCGGCGCGGTGGCCTCGATCGAAACGTTCGCTGTCAGCGTGTCCGGGGTGCCCTGCACCTGCCCGGCGCCGATCACGGTGACCTGCCTGTTGTTCGGGCCCGCTTGCGGCGACGAGTCCGATTGCTCGTCACACGCCGACAACCCCGCGATCGCGAAGGCGGAGGTGACCAGCACAACTCCAGTGCGCAGCACCGTCTTTACAGCGATCGGAATACCCCGCACATCAGGCCCTTTCACTTTCCAACTTCATCTCATCGGTGTGTTCACCGATCGCCTTGACGATCGCCTCGCCCGCGCGCCCGAGAAGCTGGCCGCGCTTGCCCTTCGCCCACTCGTGCGACGCCCGCGGTCCGTCCAGTTGGCCGTTGAAATGCGGAATCACCTTGCGCGCGAACAACTCGTACGAATGGTAGGTCGCCTCCGGTGACGCCCAGTCGTGCCCCAGCATCAGGAACGTCCCAAAGCCGCCGGAACGGTCGAGCAGATCCTGGATGTAGGCGATCGCGTCGTCGGGTGTGCCGATGCAGCCACTGCCCTTGGCCGCATACTCTTCGACGAACTCCCGCGACGACCGCGCCCCTTCGACTGTTTCGGCGAGCGGCACGAATCCTGCTGCACCGAAGTAGTTTACGAAGTCCTCGAGCCCGTACGTGCAGTCGTCCAGAGCCTGGTCGCGCGTGTCGGCGAGGTGCATGATGCCGAGCACGCGCCAGCCGCGCCGGCCAGGTTCGTCATGGCCCGACTTCTTGGCCTGCTCGGCAACGATGTCCCAGGCGTCTTCAATCGCGGCATAACCACCCGGCACGGACATCGACAGCGACAGCAGCGACGTGCCGAGCTGACCCGCGAGCCGCGGACCCGACGGGGAAATCATTGCAGCAGTGGATATTTCAGGGTACGGCCAGGTGTAGGGGCGGATGTGCAGCTGAGCCTCGCGCAGCGTGAACCAGTCCGAGTGCCTGTCGATGCGTTCGCCGGGCGCGGCGCGGAACAGTGCGAGAATGGCCTCAAGGGACTCGTGCATCATCCGGCGCTGTTCGACGGGGTCGATGCCCATCATGTACGCGTCCGACGGCAGTGCACCGGGGCCGGTGCCGAACATCGTTCTGCCGCGGGTCAAGTGATCCAGCAACACCCAACGGTCGGCCACCATGAGCGGGTGGTGGTACGGCAGCGACACGACACCGGTGCCGAGCCGGATGTGTTTGGTGCGCTCCGCGGCGGCGGCGATGAACACCTCGGGGCACGCGATGAGTTCGTAACCGCCGGAATGGTGTTCGCCGAACCACGCCTCGTCGTAGCCCAGTCGGTCCAGCGCGACGACGCGCTCCAGATCGTATTCCAGTGCGACCGTGGGGGATTGGCCGACGGGGTGAAACGGCGTGATGAAGACACCGAAGCGCAAGGGACCTTCCATCACATCTCCAATCCGGACAGAAACTTCAGCAGCGCCTCGTTGACCTCGTCCGGCCGCTCCTGCTGGACCCAGTGACCAGCCCCGTCGATCACCAGTTCTTCGTACTCGCCCGTCACGACCTCCGTGGCGCGGTCGGACCGGATAAACGTCCGCACGACATCCCTTGAGCCCGTGATGAACAGCGACGGCACGGTGATGGTGGCAGCACGCGTTTGAGTTGTCCACTCCCAGTTGCGGTCGAAGTTGCGGTACCAGTTCAGCCCGCCGGTGAAGCCGGTCCGGGTGAATTCCGTAACGTAATGGTCGAACTCGTCCTGGCTGATCCAGTCCGCCAGCGCAACCGGCTCCGGCAGCCGTTCCACCCATCCTTCCGGCCCGGGTGCGAGCATTCTGGCCGCCGCCCCGTGGTCGTCGGGCCGTCGTGGGCCGCCGAAAACGCGGAGCATGGTCTCCCTCGTGTCGCGGCTCAGGTCGGCGTCGGCAACACCAGGATCCTGGAAATAGAGGATGTAGAAGAAGTTCTCGCCGAACGCCTCCCGCCAGATCTGGATCGGTGGTTTCCGAGGCCGAGGCACCGGAGGCACACTCATGCCGACCACGCCCGCAACGCGGTCGGGGTGCAGCAGCGGCAGCGTCCAGGCCACCATGGCGCCCCAATCGTGGCCGACGATCACCGCGCGGTCGGCTCCGGCGTCGTCGAGCAGCCCGGCGATGTCGCCGCACAGCGCAACGATGTTGTAGTCCTCGATGGCGTCCGGCTTCGACGACCCCCCGTAGCCCCTCTGGTCCGGCGCCAGCACGTGGTAGCCCGCATCGGCAAGGGCCGGGATCTGGTGCCGCCACGAGTAAGCAAGCTCGGGGAATCCATGCGCCAGCACCACCACCGGGGCGCCGCGCTCACCAGCCTCGACCACGCGCAGCCGCACGCCGTTCGTCTCAACTAACCGCTCGGTTGAGGTGACCACGGTCTCACCCAAGCACAGGGGCGGCTGCTCGTGAAGGGGCCGCATGTGCAGCGAAACCGGGGTTTCGCACACAAAGTGCGGGTGCCGACGTGCGAAACTCCGGTTTCGCCGAAAGGGCGAACGATCCCGTCGGGAACTATCGATCGTTGGTCTAACGGTAGCCTTGACTATCTCCTCGCACGCATTTGGAAGGACCTGGCCGGCCCCGGCCGACAAGTGATGAACCGGAAAAACGTAATCCGCACACTCACGGTGATCGCCGTCGTGTTGTTGCTCGGCTGGTCGTTCTTCTACTTCAGCGACGACACCCGCGGTTTCAAGCCGGTCGACACGTCGGTGGCCGTCGCGCAGATCAACTCCGACAACGTCAAGAACGCCCAGATCGACGACCGCGAGCAGCAACTGCGGCTGACGCTGAAGAACGGCAACGACCAGACCGGCGGCAGCGACAAGATCATCACGAAGTACCCGACTGGCTACGCCGCCACGCTGTTCGACCAGCTCACCACCAAGAACGCGCCGGTCAACACCGTCGTGAACCAGGGCAACATGCTCGGGTCGCTGTTCATATATCTGCTGCCGCTGCTGCTGCTCGTCGGCCTGTTTGTGATGTTCTCCCGGATGCAGGGCGGCAGCCGGATGGGCTTCGGGTTTGGCAAGTCGCGTGCCAAGCAGCTCTCCAAGGACATGCCCAAGACCACGTTCGACGACGTGGCCGGCGTCGACGAGGCCGTCGAAGAGCTCTACGAGATCAAGGACTTCTTGGCCAACCCGACGCGGTATCAAGCCCTGGGCGCCAAGATCCCCAAGGGGGTGCTGCTCTACGGCCCACCCGGCACCGGCAAGACGCTGCTGGCGCGTGCCGTCGCCGGCGAGGCGGCCGTGCCGTTCTTCACGATCTCCGGCTCCGACTTCGTCGAGATGTTCGTCGGCGTCGGCGCATCCCGGGTGCGCGACCTGTTCGAGCAGGCCAAACAGAACAGCCCGTGCATCATCTTCGTCGACGAGATCGACGCCGTCGGCCGTCAGCGCGGCGCGGGCCTGGGCGGCGGCCACGACGAACGCGAACAGACGCTCAACCAGCTGCTGGTCGAGATGGACGGCTTCGGCGACCGCACCGGCGTCATCCTGATCGCCGCCACCAACCGGCCCGACATCCTCGACCCGGCGCTGCTCCGGCCGGGCCGCTTCGACCGCCAGATCCCGGTGACCAACCCAGATCTCAACGGGCGCAAGGCGATTCTCCGGGTGCACTCGGCCGGCAAGCCGATGGCCCCCAACGCCGACCTCGACGGGCTGGCCAAACGGACCGTCGGCATGTCCGGCGCCGACCTCGCCAACGTCGTCAACGAGGCCGCGCTGCTCACCGCGCGCGAGAACGGCACGGTCATCACCGGCGCCGCGCTCGAAGAGGCAGTGGACCGGGTGATCGGCGGCCCCCGCCGCAAGAGCCGCGTGATCAGCGAGCTGGAAAAGAAGATCACCGCCTACCACGAGGGTGGCCACACGCTGGCGGCCTGGGCGATGCCCGACATCGAGCCGATCTACAAGGTGACGATCCTGGCCCGCGGCCGCACCGGCGGCCACGCCGTGTCCGTCCCGGAAGACGACAAGGGCATGATGACCCGCTCGGAGATGATCGCGCGGCTGGTGTTCGCGATGGGCGGTCGAGCCGCCGAGGAGTTGGTGTTTCGCGAGCCGACCACCGGCGCGGTGTCCGATATCGACCAGGCCACCAAGATCGCCCGCGCGATGGTCACCGAGTACGGAATGAGTTCCAAGCTAGGCGCTGTCAAGTACGGCACCGAACACGGCGACCCGTTCCTCGGCCGCACGATGGGCACCCAGTCCGATTACAGCCACGAGGTCGCCCGCGACATCGACGACGAGGTCCGCAAGCTGATCGAGGCTGCGCACACCGAGGCGTGGGAGATCCTCACCGAGTATCGCGACGTGCTGGACACGCTGGCCAGCGAGCTACTGGAGAAGGAGACCCTGCACCGGGCCGAGCTGGAAGCCATCTTCGGCGGAGTGCAGAAGCGGCCGCGTCTCACCGTCTTCGACGACTTCGGTGGCCGCATCCCGTCGGACAAGCCGCCGATCAAGACGCCCGGCGAGCTCGCGATGGAACGGGGCGAGCCGTGGCCGCAGCCCGTCCCCGAGCCCGCGTTCAAGCAGGCGATCGCCCAGGCCAGCGAGGAGGCGGAGGCGGCTCGCGACGCGAGCGGCAACGGCAACGGGTCCAACGGCCACCCGGCCCAGCCGCAGCCCGTTCCGGCGGCCACGCAGCCGGACTACGGCGCGCCGGCGGGATGGCGGGCGCCCGGCTGGCCGCCGCAGCCGCCGCAGGCTCACTGGCCGCCGCAGCCGCCGCAGGCTCAGTGGTATCCACCCCCGCAGACGTACGGGCCGTACCAACAGAATCCGCAGGGCCAGTCACAATCGGAAGGTGCACCTGACAGGCAGGAGCGCGACGAGCGGGGTCAGGAACCTGGCCGTGCCGGCCCGTCCACCCAGGGCTGACTGACGAACGGAGGCGTTGATGGCCCAGCCGAATTCGCGCGTTTCGAGAATCGGCGTATTCGACAGGGAGCGAGCCGAGGCCGCGGTCCGCGAGCTGCTCCTCGCAATCGGTGAAGACCCCGACCGGCACGGGCTGCGTGATACGCCCGCCCGGGTGGCACGGGCTTACCACGAGATGTTCGCCGGCCTGTACATCGACCCCGACTCCGTTCTCAACACCACTTTCGACGAACAGCACGACGAGTTGATCCTGGTCAAGGAGATCCCGATGTACTCGACCTGCGAACACCACCTGGTGTCGTTCCACGGCGTCGCGCACGTCGGGTATATCCCGGGCGAGGACGGCCGGGTGACCGGGCTGTCGAAGATCGCCCGGGTGGTCGACCTGTACGCCAAGCGCCCCCAGTTGCAAGAGCGGCTCACCGGGCAGATCGCCGACGCATTGATGCGCAAGCTCGACCCGCGCGGCGTGATCGTGGTCGTGGAGGCCGAGCACCTGTGCATGGCGATGCGAGGGGTGCGCAAACCCGGCGCGGTCACAACGACTTCCGCGGTCCGCGGGCAGTTCAAGACCGACAATGCATCGCGGGCCGAGGCGCTGGATCTGATCTTGCGGAAGTGAGCACGACGCGCGTGCAGGTGATGGGCGTCGTCAACGTCACCGACGACTCCTTCTCCGACGGGGGGCTGTACCTCGACCGGGACCGTGCGGTCGAGCACGGGCAGGCGCTCGCGGCCGACGGCGCCGCGATCGTCGACGTGGGCGGCGAGTCCACTCGACCCGGCGCCACCAGAGTCGACCCGCGAGTCGAAACCGATCGCGTCGTACCGGTCGTTAAAGCCCTTGCCGCACAAGGGATCACCGTCAGTATCGATACGATGCGGGCCGAGGTCGCGGCCGCGGCGCTGCAGCACGGCGCGCGGATGGTCAACGACGTCTCCGGGGGCCGCGCCGACCCGAAGATGGCGCCGCTGGTGGCCGACGCCGACGTGCCCTGGATCCTGATGCACTGGCGGTCGGTGAGCGCCGCGCGACCTCACGACGTGCCCGACTACGGTGACGTCGTCGCCGACGTCAAGGCGGAGCTGCTTGCCAGCGTCGACGCCGCAACGTCGGCGGGCGTGGACGCGACGCGGTTGATCATCGACCCCGGTCTGGGTTTCGCCAAGACGGCGCAACACAATTGGGCACTGCTGCGGGCGCTGCCGGAGCTCGTCGCCACCGGGATTCCGGTGCTGGTAGGTGCGTCGCGCAAGCGCTTCCTGGGGTCGCTGCTGGCCGACGAGCACGGTGATCGCCCGCCGGCAGGCCGCGAAACGGCGACGGCGGTGGTCTCCGCGCTGGCCGCATTGCAGGGAGTGTGGGGTGTTCGGGTGCACGACGTGCGGGCGACCGTCGACGCGTTGAAGGTGGTCGAGGCCTGGAAGGCAGGCCTGCGCGGTGACTGACCGAATCTTGTTGCACGGCTTGACTGTTCGCGGTCATCACGGCGTGTTCGAGCACGAACGCCGTGATGGGCAGGAGTTCGTCGTCGACATCACGTTGTGGATCGACCTCGACCGTGCCGGCGCGAGCGACGATCTTGCGGACACCATCGACTACGGCGAATTGGCCAAGCGGGCAGCCGACATTGTCGGCGGGCCGCCCAGAAACCTGATCGAAGCGGTG
Organism: Mycobacterium sp.; assembly: GCA_036390735.1. Taxonomy (GTDB): domain Bacteria; phylum Actinomycetota; class Actinomycetes; order Mycobacteriales; family Mycobacteriaceae; genus Mycobacterium. The sequence continues at coordinate 14,664 of DASWBF010000181.1, forward strand.
GCCGCAGACATCGCCGACGACGTCATGCGCGACGAGAGGGTGCACGCCGTCGAGGTGACGATCCACAAACCCCAGGCACCAATCCCTTTGGCGTTCACCGACGTTGCTGTTGTCGCCCGCAGGTCACGCCGTTCCGGGCGGGTGACCGGGTGACCCGCGCGGTGCTCTCGATCGGGTCGAATCTGGGCGACCGACTGGCGCGGCTGCAATCAGTGGTCGACGGGCTGGGCGACTCGGTGGTCGCGGTGTCGCCCGTGTACGAGACGGTGCCGTGGGGTGGGGTAGAGCAGGGCCCGTTCCTGAACGCGGTGCTGATCGCAGACGACCCCGACTTGGACGGCCTCGGCTGGTTGCGCCTCGGCCAGAAGCTGGAAAAGGCCGCAGACCGCGTGCGCGGTGAGCGCTGGGGTCCCCGCACCCTCGACGTCGATCTGGTGAGCTGCTCCGCCGACGGGCGAGAGCTTGTTGTCCGCGAACCCGACCTGACCTTGCCGCACCCGCTCGCGCACCTGCGTGCGTTCGTATTGGTGCCGTGGCTGGCGATCGACCCGGAGGCCGAGTTGATGATCGCCGAGGTGTCGACGCCGGTGACCCAGCTGCTTGACGACATCGAGCCTGTCGACAAGGCCGGTGTCATGCCCACGGACCTGACCCTGCGGTCGACGGTGTGACATGGGGCCGACCCGCAAGCGTGACCTGACGGCCGCGGTGGTCGCCGTTGCGGTGGTGGGCTACTTCGTGACCGCGGCGGTCTACCCCGGCTGGTTTCCGCCGATCACCGTCTGGACCGGGCTCTCTCTGCTGGGGGTGGCCGCGGTGGAGGCCGCATGGGGCCGCCACGTGCGGTCGAAGATCAACGACGGGATGATCGGCGACGGCGGCGGCAGGCTCCACCCGATTGCGGTCGCACGAACGGTGACGATCGCGAAAGCGTCGGCATGGGTGGGGGCGCTGATGCTCGGGTGGTGGTTCGGCGTGCTGGCCTACCTACTGACCAACCGATCCTTGAGCGTGGCCGTCAGTGACACCCCCGGCGCTGCCGTCGCGGCCGCCAGCGCGCTGGCCCTGATCATCGCGGCGCTGTGGCTTCAGCATTGCTGCGAGAAGCCCGAGGAGCCGCCGGACAGCCCGGGCGCAACCGCTGAATAGAATCGCCGGGCAGGGTCGACACGCGACGTGACCTGGACGGGTACAGTTCCGCCCATGACCGATCTGAGCCGCGGCGGCCGGTCACGGCGCAGCGACCGCAGGCCGGGTTGGCTGCTTCTTTCGGTGTTGCTAGTCCTGGCTATCGCGGCCAGTTCCGCGTTGGTTTTCACCGAGCGCGTCGAGCTGCTGAAGCTCGCGGTGATCCTGTCGCTATGGGCGGCCGCGACCGCAGCTTTCGTCTCGGTCATCTACCGCAGGCAGAGCGATCTGGACCGGGCCAAGGCGCGCGACCTCAAGCTGGTGTACGACCTGCAGCTGGACCGCGAGATCTCCGCCCGCCGCGAATACGAGCTGGAGGTGGAGTCGCAGCTGCGCCGGGAGCTGGCCTCCGAGCTGCGGGCGCAGTCCGCCGAAGAGGTCGCCGAGCTGCGGGCCGAACTCGCCGCGCTGCGCAACAACCTCGAGATCCTGTTCGACGCCGACCTCTCACACCGGCCGGCCATCGAGCCGGAGCGCACGACGGTGCGCGCCTACAGCGACTGGGAGCGCGACACCGAGATCACCGACCCAGGGCGAAACATCCCGCGGTATGTCGAGTCCACACCGCGCCAGCACCCCGACGACGACACCGAGAACGCGATCATCGACGTCCCGGAGGAACCCCCGGTCCCCGAAGAGGAAGTGCGCGTCGCGTCAGAACCCCACCAGCCGGAGCAGGTGTGGACGCCGCCGCAACCCGAGCCGGCGGCACACGCCGAGCAGCCGGCAGAGCGTGGCAGCAGGCACGGGCTTCGCGCCGAACGCGAGTGGCAGCCCGTTCCCTCCGCAGGGCAGTGGTTGCCGCCGGGCGCCCCGGGCAGTAACTGGGTCTCCACCAACGGCACGGCGCCGACGCCGGGGTCGGCCCCGCCACCGCCAGTCCCAGCCGAGCCCGGCCTCGGGCGACACTCCAACCCGGTCGAGCCGGTCGGGGCGCCGGCCGCGCCCCCGCCACAACATTCGACCGAGAGCGTCGGCTATGCGCCGGCCCCGCCCCCGCCACAACAGCCCCCGGCCAGGCACGACGACGCGGGCGACAGCGCCCCTGGCGTAGGTCAGCACGGCGAGGGTCAAGGCCAGTCCGTCGCTGAGCTGCTGGCACGTTTGCAGGCCGGCACAGGCCCGACCGCGGGCGGCCGTCGCCGGCGTCGCGACGGTTAAGCTACCCTTTGGTGGACCGTCCGGTACCCGCCTGGCAGGACCGGAACGAATTTTCGAAACACTTTGCGAGGTCGTCTGCGATGGAGCAGTCTCCTACGCACGCGTGGGGTCCCCCCGACGGACTGCGCCCGGCTCGGCTCTTGGTCGGGATCATCTCCGCGGGCCGGGTCGGCACTGCGCTCGGCTCGGCGCTGGAGCGTGCGGGACACGTCGTGGTGGCCTGCAGCGGGGTGTCGCACGCCTCCAGGGAGCGGGCTAGCCGTCGTCTGCCCGACAGCGCGATCCTCCCGGCCCACGAGGTCGCCGCCCGCGGCGAGTTGCTGCTGCTGGCGGTGCCCGACGCCGAACTCGCGAGCGTGGTGTCGGGGCTGGCGGCCACCCGCGCGGTGCGCCCGGGCACGATCGTCGTACACACGTCGGGCGCCAACGGCATCGGCGTGCTGGCGCCACTGACGGAGCAAGGCTGCCTCCCGTTGGCGATTCACCCCGCGATGACGTTCACCGGCTCCGACGAGGACATCGCCCGGTTGCCGGACACGTGCTTCGGCATCACCGCGGCCGACGACGTGGGCTACGCGATCGGGCAGTCGCTGGTCCTCGAGGTCGGGGGTGAACCGTTCCGGGTGCGTGAGGATGCGCGGACGCTGTACCACGCCGCGCTGGCGCATGCCAGCAACCACGTCGTCACCGTCGTCGCCGACGCCCTCGAAGCGCTGCGGACGGCGCTGTGGGGTCAGGAGCTGCTGGGTCAGCAACTCGTCGACGATGCGCCCGGAGGCATTGCCGAGCGGGTGATCGGCCCGCTGACCCGAGCGGCGGTCGAGAACACGCTGCAGCGGGGTCAGGCAGCTTTGACCGGTCCGGTTGCGCGCGGGGACGCCGACGCCGTCGCGGCCCACCTGCGCGCGTTGGCGGAAGTGGATCCGCGGCTCGCCGAGGCGTACCGGACCGGCTCGCTGCGCACCGCGCAGCGGGATCACGCCTCGCCGGAAATCTTTGCGGCGCTTGATAATTCACCGGATCGGACGGGCTGCGGTGACAATTAACCTGAACAAGAAGTTCCATCCCGGACAGCTGAACGTCTACGAGACGCCGAAGGCTGTCGCCGAGGTGACCCGCGCGTTGCGCCAAACCGGCCGCCGGGTCATGCTGGTGCCGACGATGGGAGCCCTTCACGCCGGCCACCTTGCGCTAGTGCGAGCCGCCAGGCGGGTGCCCGGTTCGGTGGTAGTGGTGTCGATCTTCGTCAACCCGCTGCAGTTCGGTGCCGGCGGGGATCTCGACAGTTATCCGCGCATGATGGACGCCGACCTGGACCTGCTGCGACGCGAAGGCGTCGAAGTGGTGTTCGCTCCCAGCGTCGAGGCGATGTACCCCGACGGCCCCCGCACGTCGGTTCAGCCGGGGCCGCTCGGTGCGGAACTCGAAGGCGCATCGCGGCCAACGCATTTCGGAGGCATGCTGACGGTAGTTCTGAAGCTGCTGCAAACCGTCGCTCCCGATCGGGCATTCTTCGGTGAGAAGGACTACCAGCAGCTGGCGCTGATCCGGCAAATGGTCGCCGACTTCAACCTGGACGTGCGCGTGGTGGGCGTGCCGATCGTGCGGGAGGCCGACGGACTCGCGCTGTCGTCGCGCAACCGCTACCTCACGCCCACCGAACGCGAACTCGCCGGGGCGCTCTCGGCGGCACTGCTGGCCGGGATGTACGCGGCATCCGGTGGAGCGGACGCCGCTTTGGACGCGGCCCGCGCCGTGCTCGCCGAGGTGCCGGCGCTCGAGGTCGACTATCTCGAAATCCGCGGGCCCGCACTGGAACCCGCGCCCGCAGCTGGTCTCGGCCGCCTGCTGGTAGCCGCCCGCCTCGGCGACACCAGACTCATCGACAACATCGCCATCGATATCGGCGGACCCGACGGGCAGTCGTCCGACGGGTCGGACGATCATCACGAACTGCCTTGGAGGAACTGATGTTACGCACGATGCTGAAGTCGAAGATCCATCGCGCCACCGTCACCGAGGCCGACTTGCGCTACGTCGGATCGGTCACCATCGACGCCGACTTGATGGACGCCGCAGATCTGCTCGAAGGCGAGCAGGTGACCATCGTCGACGTGACTAACGGCGCGCGGCTGGTCACATACGCGATCACCGGCAAGCGAGGCAGCGGTGTCATCGGGATCAACGGGGCCGCTGCCCATCTCGTGCATCCGGGCGACATCGTGATATTGATCGCCTACGGTACGATGACCGACGCCGAAGCGCGCGAATACCGGCCGCGGATCGTGTTCGTCGACGCCGACAACAAACAGGTCGACCTCGGCGCCGACCCGGCGTTCGTCCCCGACCAGTACTCAGGCCTGATGTCGCTCTCCACGGGCTCCAACCTCGTGTCGCCGCGGTAGCCATGCTTCTCGCGATCGACGTCCGCAACACGCACACCGTGGTCGGTTTGATCACAGGGTCTGGTGTGCATTCGAAGGTGGTTCAGCACTGGCGGATTCGCACCGAGTCGCAGGCGACCTCCGACGAGATGGCCCTGACCATCGACGGGCTGATCGGAGACGACTCCGGACAGCTCACCGGTGCGGTCGCCCTGTCGACAGTGCCGTCGGTCTTGCACGAGCTGCGTGAGATGCTCGACCAATACTGGCCCCGGGTGCCGCACGTGCTGATCGAGCCGGGAGTTCGGACGGGCATTCCGCTGCTGGTGGACAACCCGAAGGAAGTCGGCGCCGACCGGATCGTCAACTGCCTTGCCGCACACCAGAAGTACGGCACCGCGGCGATCGTGGTCGATTTCGGTTCGTCGATCTGCGTCGACGTGGTGTCGGCGAAGGGCGAATTCCTTGGCGGCGCAATCGCTCCCGGCGTCGAAGTGTCGTCCGACGCGGCCGCCGCACGATCGGCAGCGCTGCGCCGCGTGGAGCTGACCCGCCCGCGCAGCGTCATCGGCAAGAACACCGTCGAATGCATGCAGGCCGGAGCGGTCTTCGGGTTCGCGGGTTTGGTCGACGGGCTGGTTCGGCGGATCCGCGACGACGTCGATGGTTTCGCGGGCGACGACGTCACTGTGGTCGCGACCGGACACATCGCGCCGCTGCTGCTGCCCGCCATGCACACGGTGCAGCACTACGACCGTCACCTCACCTTGGATGGGTTGCGGCTCGTGTTCGAGCGCAACCGGGACAGCCAGCGGGGAAAGCTCAGGCAGGCGCGTTGACGCGCGCCCGCCCGCTAATGATTGCTGGATCGCTGTTGCGCAAAACTCGCTCCCGCGTTGTGAGCGCGTGCTAGTCTCCGCCCGATGCGATCTGGTGAACAGGTGTCGAGGCAGCGACGTGCGTCTGGCGCTGATGTCGTTGCTGGTGATCCAGGGTGCGGGTATGCAGTCACCGAGACCCGGAACAACGGACGGGCCCACGAGATTTGTTGGTGCCCAACAGTGCCGTGCGACGAGGGTAGCGATCAGCTGCTCATTACACGGTTGGATCAACTCAGCAAAGGCTGAACATGAATGGCCTGAAATCGCAAGCACAAAGCTCTCACCGACGTCTGTCCCGTCGACCACTACCCACGTGGTCGGTCGCGACCTTGGTCGCGGCGACAGTTTTCGCAACGGTCGTGACGGGGTGCGGGTCTAAGTCATCGACACCGTCCGAGACGACTGGGGCATCCGGCACCACCGCGACGAGCGCGACGGCCACGACCCCCGGCGAGCCGTTGCCTGAGGCCTCAAAGATCCTGCAGGCGAGCGCCAAGACGACGCAGACACTGCATTCTGTCCACATCGCTTTGACCACAACGAATCTGCCGGATCTCCCGATGGAGACCGTCAACGCCGACGTGACCAATCTGCCCCAGGGCAGCGCCCGGGCAGTCGGCGATGCCAAGGTCCGAACCCAGCCGAACGCCCCGGTCAATGAGTTTTCGTTCGTGGTCACGGACAAGACGCTGTACACGAAGGGGGCTGACGGTAAATACACGTCGATGGGCCCGGCCCAGAAGATCTACGACCCGGGCATCGTCCTTTCCAAGGACAAGGGACTGGCCCACCTCATCGAGCAGGTGCAGAACCCCAAGGTCGACGGGCGCGAAACGATCAACGGCATTGTCACCATTAAGGTGTCCGGAACCATCGATGCTGCTGTGATCGATCCGATTGTGCCGCAGTTAGGAAAGGATGGAGGCACACTCCCGATCACCTTGTGGATCGCCGATGTACCTGCCTCCGCGACACCGACCACGACTCTTCCGTCAGACGCGCCGTCACCCGGTACCGGCCCGAACCTGGTGCGGTTCATGGTCAATAAGGACCCGGGCAACGTTGAGGTGACGTTGTCGAATTGGGCGAAGCCAGTCGACATCCCCAACCCCACGGGGTAAGAGGCACGAGCGTGAGTTCCGCATCGGGAATCGGCCTGGGCGTGCGGTACGGCGGCAATGGCCGCCGGCCGTCCCCGGGCCGGTTCTCGTCCTCAGGTGATGTCCGTCAACACCGCTATGGCGCACCCTTCCTGCCCTTGTTCGGACCTCAAGGGCTGCAGTTGAGGAGGATGCCACCGTTCCCCTGGTTCGCTGACCTGCGACCCGCCGAGTGGAACGCGATGCCGAAGCTACTGAATTAAGCGAGTGTTCAGTGAAGCCCGCGGCGCTGCGAAGACGAAATGGTCCGAATGCGCCTGAGGGTGCAAAGGGTCTGGCGCAACTTCATCTCACCTGCTTTCGTGCTCCGGTGGCGAGCATCGGTCGCCGCAGTCGTCAAGCCGCACAGCGCGGTCATTTCGCACCGGGATTCAGCATGCGCCATGCTGCCGTCTGCTGTAGAGGTAGTCGAGATGCCACCAAGAATCTGTTGAGAATCCGCCAAGGCGGTGACCCGACGCTGGGTCAACGCAGGGAGCGCAGCGTATCGCGAGGACCCAACCCGAGAAGACCCGAAAGAATGACATGACCAACGACCCGCCACAAGTACAGGAGCGTGACCTCCCACAAGCACGGGAGCGCGACTCGCGTCGACCCCCAAGGCGCGCGGGCGGTCCGGCGAATGTATGGGTCTACAAGGGGAAAGCCTACGATCTGACCGATTGGATTTCGAAGCATCCCGGCGGCGCCTTCTTCATCGGGCGAACGAGGGGTCGCGACATCACTTCCATCATCGGGTCGTACCATCGCAACCCCGCGGCGATCGAGAGGGTGCTGGAGCGGTACGCGCTCGGCCGCGACGCAACCCCTGAGGACATCCACCCGAAGAACAATGCACCGCCTTTCCTGTTCAAGGACGATTTCAACAGCTGGCGGGACACCCCAAAGTTCCGATTCGACGACAAGAACGATCTACTCCACCGGGTGAAGACGCGACTGAAGGACCGTCAGCTCGCAACGCGCATCCGAAAGATGGACACGGTATTCAACATCGTGGTCGGGCTGCTGGCCGTTGCGTACTTGGCGGTTCAGGGTCTACGGCTGGCTGAACCCGCTTGGATGCCGTTGCCGCTCTTCGTGATCGCGATGGTCCTACTTCGCAGTTCTCTGGTCGGGTTCGGTCATTACGCGATACATCGCGCGCAAAAAGGCGTCACTAGGTTCTTGTCGAGTTCCTTTGACCTGAACTACGTGGCGTTGGCCTTGGTCGTCGCCGACGGACATACTCTTCTCCACCATCCGCACACCCAAAGTGAAGTCGACATCAAGAAGAACGTCTTCACGATGATGATGCGGCTGCCCCGGCTGTACCGGATACCCGTGCACACTGTTCACAAGTTCGGGCACCTGGTCAGCGGCATGGCCATCCGCATAGTCGACGTCGTCAAGATCACGCGCAAGGTTGGGGTCGAGAAGCTTTACGGAAGCTGGCGCAACGCGCTTGCTCACTTGATCGGCTCGTCGGGTGTGCGCCTTCTCCTCATCGGCGAGCTGGTGGCCTTCATCTTGGCCGGTGACTTCTGGGCCTGGGCACTGCAATTCGTCGCGACACTCTGGGTCAGCACCCTCCTGATCGTCGCGAGCCACGACTTCGAGGAAGACGCCGACGAGGTTCAGTCCGACACCGAAGACTGGGGCATCCACCAACTCGAGGAGTCCTACGACCTGAAGGTGATCGGGAACCGTTATGTCGACTGCTTCCTGTCGGCCGGCCTGAGTTCGCATCGCGTGCATCACGTGCTGCCATATCAGCGCAGCGGGTTTGCAAACATCGCCACCGAGGACGTGTTGCGGGAAGAGGCGGCGAAGTTCGGTGTCGAGTGGCTTCCCGCAAAGAGTTTCGTCACCGATCGGCTTCCGAAGCTCTGCCGAACGTACCTCTTGTCACGTTCCCGCCAAGCCGCGGAACAGAATTGGGGCTTCGTCCGCGAGCACTTCTCGCCCGCGGCCTTCAAAACCAGCGCCAACTACGTGGCCGGGGGATTCGCCGGACTCGGTTCGGTGTGAGGGGAGGACGTCGTGACTGCCATTTTCGATGAAGCCGAAACGTGCGGCCCGGCCGGTGAAGCGGTGGGTCTTCTCGCTGAATTGCCGCCGTCGCCGCCGACGACGGTGGCGGTGATCGAAAGTATCGCCACGGGTGCACCGGGTCGGATGGTGGATCAGTGCGGCGCTGCTGACCGAGTAGCCGCATTGTTCGCAGAGGATCCACAGCAGCGGGCGCGGATTGCGCGGGTCTATCGAAAGACCAGGATCGCCAGCCGCCAGATGGCGGTGGATCCACTGGATGCCGAGTTCGATGGGGTTCGGCGGGAGCCGGCCATGGTCCGTAATCGGATGAATCTGTTTTACCAGCATGCTGTTCCGTTGGCAGTGGACGTGGCCGGGCGTGCTCTGGCCGGTGGTGGACACGTGGCATCCGAAATCGGATTGTTGGTGTTTGTGACGAGCACTGGGTTCATCGCTCCGGGGGTGGACGTGGCGGTGGTCAAGCAGTTGGGGTTGTCACCATCGGTGTCGCGCGTGGTGGTGAACTTCATGGGGTGCGCGGCCGCGATGAACGGCATCCGCACGGCTGCCGACCATGTTCGCGCCCACCCGGACACTAAGGCGTTGGTGGTGTGCATCGAATTATGTTCGGTCAACGCGGTTTTCGCCGATGACATCAACGACGTCATCATTTCCAGCTTGTTCGGGGACGGGTGCGCGGCCGTGGTCGTCGGCGCCAGCCCGGTCAAGCATCCGTTGGCGCCGGGCAAGGTGGTGATCCGCAGGAGCTTCAGCAGGCTGCTCGATGACGCCGAAGACGGCATCGTGCTGGGAGTCAATCACAACGGCATCACCTGCGAGTTGTCGGAGAACCTTCCCGGCTACATCTACGACGGCGTGGATCCTGTGGTAACAGAGGTGTTGGCTGACAACGGATTACGCAAGTCCGACGTCGACTTGTGGGCGATCCATCCGGGCGGACCAAAAATCATCGAGGAATCGGTGCGGTCTTTGGGCATTCCCGCCGACGCAGCGGCGGCGAGTTGGGAGGTGCTGGCCCGGTACGGCAACATGCTCAGCGTATCGCTGATCTTTGTGCTGGAAGTGATGGTGGCCAACGCACGATCGACCAAGGCTATCTCCACTGGAGTGGCGTTCTCGTTTGCGCCGGGCGTGGCGGTCGAGGGAATGATGTTCGACATCATCCGGCACTGATCGCGACGAACGACGAAGGCGCAAAACGATGCAACTCATCAAATTCTTGATTTCGATCTCGCCGGGGCGGATCGCGGCCGTGTTCGTCGCCGGCTTGGTCGGCGGGGTGGCCAACACCTACCTGCTGACCCTCATCGGCAGTGTGGTGTCGCCGGCGGCCCACCACGGCGCCACGCTGCAGCGCTTTGCGATAACCGGGTTGATCGCGCTTGTCAGTGCCGTGCTCTCGCAGACGCTGCTCATCCGCCTCACCCAGGATGCGATCTATCACTTGCGTGCGAAGTTCTGCTCGGAGGTGGTCGCGCTCCCGCTGGAGCATCTGGAACGGCTGGGCATGCACCGACTGCTGGGGACTCTGACCGAGGATGTGCGGTCGCTGTCTCAGGCGGTGACGGCCATTCCGAATGTCTGTGTCGCCGCGGTGACCATCGTGGGTTGTCTGGCGTTCCTGGCGCTGGTGTCGGGCCCGATTTTCGCTGTCACGGTGGCCGGCTTGGCGGTGGGCACTCTTGGCGTTGAGGCGTTGTCGAGGAGAGTGCGACACCTTTACACCGAGGCCCGCGACAACGAGGACGCACTGCTGCGGTCATTTCAATCGGTGACGTCAGGCATCAAGGAACTCAAGCTGCACCGTGGCCGGCGCCGCGACTTCATGGATCGCCACCTGCTCGGCACGGCCGGCGTCCTAAGGGATCAGAACGTGGCCGCCGGTTCCCGAATCTCGCTGGCGAACAGCTATGGGCGGCTGCTTCAACTGGTCACCATGGCCGCCATTTTGTTCGTGCTCGCCAGGACGCTCGATGTGCCGCGCTCGGTCATGGTCACCTACATCCTGATCACCATGTATATGTCGGTGCCGACGCAGAATTTCATGCAGCGCATCCCCGACCTGCGGCGCGGTAACGTCGCGCTCGCCAAGATCCGCGCGATGGACCTGTCAATGCAGACTAAACACGATGAGCAGCACCTGCCCCACTCCGATCGGCCCACCGCCACCACAGCCCGGCTGGAACTGACCAACCTCAGCTACACGTACAAGGCTGAGGCGGCCCCGCCGTTTCCGAAAGGTCCTACCGCAGTGGGAAATCCGCCGCGAGGTGGCCCACATTCTGGGCGTCACGGTCCCGGCGGGAAGATGGCGGGTCGGCCGCCGGGTCCGCTTGCCGGTGTGGACGCTGGCGAATCAGGCTTCCGGCTGGGTCCGCTGGATCTCTTGTTTGAACCCGGGCAAATCAGCTACGTCGTCGGGGGCAATGGTAGCGGCAAATCCACCCTGGCCAAGCTGCTGACCGGGCTGTATTCGCCAGAGACTGGGTTCGTGACGCTCAACGGCGAAAAGATCGGCCACGACAACATCGACTGGTTCCGGCAGAACTGCTCTGCGGTCTTTACCGACTTTCATCTGTTCGAGGAGTATCTGGGCTTCGTCCGGCCCGGGATCGATGACGAGGTGCGCCACTACCTGGCCGAACTGCAACTGGCGCATAAGGTTTCGGTGCAGGATGGGCGGCTGTCGACGGTGGCGCTGTCACAAGGCCAACGCAAACGGCTGGCGTTGTTGACCGCGCTGCTGGAGGACCGGCCGATCTATGTGTTCGACGAGTGGGCCGCCGATCAGGAGCCACGGTTCCGCGACGTGTTCTACACCGAGATCCTGACCGGGCTGGCCCGGCGCGGCAAGACCGTCATCGTCATCACCCACGACGACCGCTACTTCCACTGCGCCGATCAGATCGTCAAACTCGACTACGGCCACATCGAAGACATCACTTCACCAGCGCCGGTCCGACCTGCGACGCCACGGCGCCCTGCCGCTTCTTAGGAACGTCGACGAGCCACGAGTCGCCGGCTCGTGTCGCTCGCGGGTTGTCCTGTCATGCAGGCTCTTCCGTGGTATACCGTGCGCCGACCAGGTTGTGCAGTGTCATCGGTTCCAGTGCGCGCCGATGGAACACCAAGAATCCGTTGAGGATTCGTCAAGGCGGCTATCCGATTGTGAGGACAGTGCACGAGTAAGTGCTGCCAGCTGATCGATCTCATACCAATCCATGGCAGCACCGCTCATCGTTCTGGAAGGGAGACGTCTCGTGTCTGTGTTTGATAGGGGCCGCAATCGGCGCCCGGCCGCAGGGTCATTATGCGACCATGCCTTCGTGACCGGTCGAGTCGAGTACCTGTCGTGGATGAGTGACAACCGGCGGTGGGACGCGCTCGAGTTGCGTGAGGGCGACATCGTCATCTCTGCGCCGCCGAAGTGCGGCAACACCTGGACACAGCGACTCGTGTCTCTGCTCGTGTTCGACGGGCCGGACCTGCCAGGGCCGCTGTCGAAAGTGTCGCCGTGGCTCGACCAGACCACCATGCCTGTCGAGGAGGTTGTCGCCGCACTCAAGGCCCAGGGACACCGCCGGTTCATCAAGACCCACACACCCCTCGACGGGCTCGTCCTCGACGATCGCGTCACGTACATCGGACTAGGGCGCGACCCGCGTGATGCCGTGATGTCGATGATCATGGACTGGGACCGGATGCGGGCGCTCCGCCACGCCACGATGCCGCCGAACGAGCGGGTCGGCCCGGCGGGTCCGCGCCCCCGCCGCGTCAGCCCGCTCGAGGCGTTCCAGGAATGGATGGACTGGCCTGCCATGCCTACTGTGGGAGGTCGGCCCTCGACTTTGAGGCCAGGCGCCGCTGAGCCTCGGTCTGGGATCTGGGTGTCACTGGCTAATTTCCTTCACCACTTCGACTCATTCTGGTCTCTGCGCCACCTGCCCAATGTGGCACTGTTCCACTACGCCGACTTTCAATTGGACCTCGCCGGCGAGGTCGTCCGTCTCGGTCAGGTCCTCGATCTCGATGTGGGTCGTGATCGCGCCGAGGAGCTGGCCAAGCACGGCACATTAGATGCCATGCGGGCTCGCGCCGCGGAATTCGCGCCCGATGCGGACCGGGGCATCCGGCGCGGCGACTCCCCCTTCTTCCGGGCCGGTGGTCGCGGCACGTGGCGGGACATCGCCACCGAGGACGTTCTCCGGCGCTACAACCAGCGCGCCGGGCGGCTAGCCTCGCCGGACCTCCTCGCCTGGGCTCATGAGGGCCGACGGGGCCACGAGCCCGACAACGCGACGTCGCCCTAGAAGAAGGTGCGGATCAAGTCGACCACCCGTCCATCGCTGTCGACAACCGGAATCAGCTGCCACTTGTCGAACACCGTGCACGGGTGCGAGATGCCGAACTCCAGCCACGTGCCCACGTCGATGCGCGATCGGTCGGCGGGGCCGACGTGCAGGTATGCGTGCTGGTCGTTCAGGCGGCTGATGCGGCTGTCGGGAAGCGCGAGGGGCGTCGGAAGGTCCTGGTCGAACGACACGTCGCGTCGGCCAATCGTCAGAACCGCCAACTCGGGCTCCGGGATCGATGTCACCTGGGCCCAGACGCTCATCGCGGGCCATAGACCATGACGGCCCGTGCGGGTCAGCGGCGACGTGCGCTGGTACAGCCCGTGGTCATTCGTCAGATAGGCACCGCTGCGAATCACCGTCCGCACCTGAAGCCCGGAAGGCCACCCGGCAGCCAGCACGTCTGCCACGAGATCGAAGTACGTGCTTCCGCCGGCCGTCACCAGAACCTCGTCGGATTCGAACGCCAGCCGCTGCACGGCCGAACGTATGTCACCCAGAAACTCGGTGACCGAGGACAACGCCTCGACGCTCACGTCGTGGCCTAGCGCTGCCTCGTATCCGGCGACGCCGACCAGACGCAAGTACGGGCAGGCCACGACCGCCCGCGCCACGTCGTCGACCGCTGCTGCACTTCGGCATCCGGTGCGCCCGCCTGCCATCCCAACTTCCACGCACACGTCGACTGGGCGGGTCGCGCAAGTCGCCAACTCGGCCGCCATGGTTTGCACACCGGGCACCGAGTCCACCCAGCAGACGAAGCCAAATTCCGGGTCGCGGTCGAGTTCGCCTGCCAGCCAACGTAATCCGCCCGGGTCGACAAGTTGGTTGGCCAGGATCACGTCGCGCACACCGAATCCGCGGCACACCCTCACCTGGCTGACCGTCGCCGCGGTGATGCCGCATGCACCGGCGTCGAGCTGGCGGGCGAACAGCTGCGGTGCCATGTGCGTCTTGCCGTGCGGCGCAATCTCCACACCCGCGTCGCGGCACCAGTTCGCCATCGTCGTCAGGTTGTGGGTCAACGCGTCGGCGTCCAGCACGCAGACCGGTCCGGTCGGTCCGTCGTCGAACAGCGCCGGCCGGTCGGCGCAGATCTGCCTAGGGGTACGGCCGGTCCACGACGGCGGCAGCCCCTTGAACCGCCAGTCCACCGGCTCGTCGGCCAGCGCGGCCACTGTAGTTCGGTCGAGCACCTATTCATCTAAGCTGGCCAGTCGTGAGTTCAGCCGACCCGTGCGAGCCCGACGTTCCGGAACAGTTCCGGATCCGGCAGGGCAAGCGCGAGCGACTGCTCGATGAGGGCAACGACCCGTATCCGGTGAATGTCCCCGTCACCCACACGCTCAAGCAGATCCGCGAGAACTACCCCGACCTGCCCGCCGACGCCACCACCGGCGAGATCGTCGGCGTCGCGGGCCGTGTGGTGTTCGCCCGCAACTCGGGCAAGCTGTGCTTCGCCACGCTGCAGCAAGGCGACGGTACCCAGCTGCAGGTGATGATCAGCCTGGCCAGCGTCGGGCAGGAGGTGCTGGACCGATGGAAGTCCGAGGTCGACCTCGGTGACATCGTGTTCGTGCACGGCGAGGTGATCAGCTCGCGCCGCGGTGAGCTGTCTGTGCTGGCCGACGCCTGGCGAATGGCGGCTAAGGCACTGCGGCCGCTGCCGGTGGCGCACAGGGAGATGACCGAGGAGTCCCGGGTACGGCAGCGCTATGTCGACCTGATCATGCGGCCCGAGGCGCGGGCGGTGGCTCGCCAGCGGGTCGCCGTGGTGCGCGCGCTGCGAAACGCCTTGCACCGGCGCGACTTCCTTGAGGTCGAGTCACCCATGCTGCAGACGCTGGCGGGCGGGGCCGCCGCCCGCCCGTTCGTCACCCATTCCAACGCGATGGACTCCGACCTGTTCTTGCGCATAGCCCCAGAGCTGTTCCTGAAGCGCTGCGTGGTCGGCGGATTCGACAGGGTCTTCGAGCTGTCCCGGGTGTTTCGAAACGAGGGCGCTGATTCAACGCATTCGCCGGAATTTTCGATGCTGGAGACTTACCAGGCATACGGCACCTACGACGATTCGGCGGTGATGATCCGGGAAGTTATTCAGGAAGTCGCCGACGATGTGTTCGGCACCCGTCAGTTGACGCTCGCCGACGGGACTCGGTATGACATCGACGGGCAATGGGTGTCGATCGAAATGTACCCGTCGTTGTCTGAGGCGCTGGGCGAACCTATTACTCCTGATACATCGGTACAGCACCTTGTCAGCATCGCAACTCGACTCGGGATCGAGATCCCGACTGATCGGCCGTTCGGCCACGGCAAGCTGATCGAAGAATTATGGGAACATTCGGTCGGCAGGAACTTGTATGCCCCGACGTTCGTGCGCGATTACCCGGTGGAAACCACACCGTTGACGCGCCAGCACCGCAGCATCCCCGGCGTCACCGAGAAGTGGGACCTCTACGTCCGCGGAATCGAATTGGCCACCGGTTATTCGGAATTGATCGACCCGGTGGTTCAGCGCGAGCGATTCGAAGCCCAGGCCCGCGCCGCGGCGGCGGGTGACGACGAGGCAATGGTCCTCGACGAGGATTTCCTCACCGCGATGGAGTATGCCATGCCGCCGACCACCGGCACCGGAATGGGCATCGACCGGCTGATGATGGCATTGACGGGGTTGGGAATTAGAGAGACGGTATTGTTCCCGATTGTTCGTCGACAGGCCAACTGAACTGTGCGTCTCGCAACGAACTGGCGTTGGCTAACCATGGCGGTTTATGGCAGATTGATAGGTCGGAGTAGACTTCCGCGTCACCGGCGTGAGGCCGCAATGTTCAGAAGGAGCGGTGTAGAAAATGGCCAAGAAAGTAACCGTGACGTTGGTCGATGATTTCGACGGCGAAGCAGCGGCTGACGAAACCGTGGAATTTGGCCTCGACGGGGTGACCTACGAGATAGATCTGTCGTCGAAAAATGCCAAGAAGCTTCGCGATGATCTGAAGGTTTGGGTGGAAAAGGGCCGACGGGTCGGCGGTCGTCGCCGCGGCCGCGGAAGCTCCGGGCGTGGCCGTGCGTCGATCGACCGTGAGCAGAGCGCTGCGATCCGGGAGTGGGCGCGCCGCAACGGGCACAACGTGTCGACCCGAGGCCGCATCCCGGCTGACGTGATCGATGCGTTCCACGCTGCGACGTAGCCCCGGTGTGATCTGACTCTCCTTGAGCGCGAGCCGTCCGGTGGGATTTCGCTAGCGGCGAACCGCACCTGGCGGTACCGGGAAACGAATTGGCGTTTGACGGCGTTACAACCCCTGTAACGAGAGACGCACCGCAAAACGGCTGATGTGAGGCCGGGCCGGCTGGCTCCGGTGGTGGGGCAGCCAGGGCAGCAGGCTATTAGAGTGGATAGCGGGTTATGCGGGTTCAACTCGTCGATCCGCGTACTCACTGGTGAGGGAGAGCAGGTAACCACCGATGTTCGAACGATTTACTGACCGCGCACGCCGCGTTGTCGTCTTGGCCCAGGAAGAGGCCAGGATGCTCAACCACAACTACATCGGGACCGAGCACATCCTTCTCGGATTGATCCACGAAGGCGAAGGCGTTGCCGCCAAGTCGCTGGAGTCCCTGGGTATTTCGCTCGAGGGTGTCCGCAGCCAGGTCGAGGAGATCATCGGCCAGGGCCAGCAGGCGCCGTCGGGTCACATCCCGTTCACGCCGCGTGCGAAGAAGGTCTTGGAGCTCTCCCTGCGTGAGGCGCTGCAGCTCGGGCACAACTACATCGGCACCGAGCACATCCTGCTCGGGCTGATCCGCGAGGGCGAGGGCGTGGCCGCCCAGGTTCTGGTCAAGCTCGGCGCCGAGCTGACGCGGGTGCGCCAGCAAGTGATCCAGCTGCTGAGCGGCTACCAGGGCAAGGAGACCGCCGAGGCCGGCACCGGCGGGCGCGGCGGCGAATCCGGCAACCCGTCCACGTCGCTGGTGCTCGACCAGTTCGGCCGCAACCTCACCGCGGCCGCGATGGAGGGCAAGCTCGACCCGGTCATCGGCCGCGAAAAGGAAATCGAGCGGGTGATGCAGGTGTTGAGCCGCCGCACCAAGAACAACCCGGTGCTGATCGGGGAGCCCGGCGTCGGCAAGACCGCCGTCGTCGAGGGTTTGGCGCAGGCGATCGTGCACGGCGAGGTCCCCGAGACGTTGAAGGACAAGCAGCTCTACACCTTGGACCTGGGCTCGCTGGTGGCCGGCTCGCGCTACCGCGGTGACTTCGAGGAACGCCTGAAGAAGGTGCTCAAGGAGATCAACACCCGCGGCGACATCATCCTGTTCATCGACGAGCTGCACACGCTCGTCGGTGCCGGCGCCGCCGAAGGCGCGATCGACGCTGCGAGCATCTTGAAGCCGAAGCTGGCCCGCGGCGAGCTGCAGACCATCGGCGCCACCACGCTCGACGAGTACCGCAAGTACATCGAAAAGGATGCCGCGCTGGAGCGCCGCTTCCAGCCGGTGCAAGTCGGCGAGCCGACAGTCCCGCACACGATCGAGATCCTGAAGGGTCTGCGCGACCGCTACGAGGCGCACCACCGCGTGTCGATCACCGACAGCGCGATAGTGGCCGCCGCGACGCTGGCCGACCGCTACATCAACGACCGGTTCCTGCCGGACAAGGCCATCGACCTGATCGACGAGGCCGGCGCCCGGATGCGGATCCGCCGGATGACCGCGCCGCCAGATCTGCGCGAGTTCGACGAGAAGATCGCCGAGGCACGCCGCGAGAAGGAATCCGCGATCGACGCGCAGGACTTCGAGAAGGCCGCTTCGTTGCGCGACCGTGAGAAGACGCTCGTCGCACAGCGCGCCGAGCGTGAAAAGCAATGGCGCTCAGGCGATCTCGACGTGGTTGCCGAGGTCGACGATGAGCAGATCGCCGAGGTGCTGGGCAACTGGACCGGCATCCCCGTGTTCAAGCTGACCGAGGAGGAGACCACTCGGCTGCTGCGCATGGAGGAGGAGATCCACCAGCGGATCATCGGCCAGGAGGATGCCGTCCAGGCCGTCTCGAAGGCGATCCGCCGCACCCGCGCCGGCCTGAAGGACCCCAAGCGCCCGTCCGGCTCGTTCATCTTCGCCGGCCCGTCCGGTGTCGGTAAGACAGAGCTGTCGAAGGCGCTGGCCAACTTCTTGTTCGGCGACGACGACGCGCTGATCCAGATCGACATGGGCGAGTTCCACGACCGGTTCACCGCCTCGCGGCTGTTCGGTGCCCCTCCGGGCTACGTCGGCTACGAGGAGGGCGGGCAGCTCACCGAGAAGGTGCGGCGCAAGCCGTTCAGTGTGGTGCTGTTCGACGAGATCGAGAAGGCCCACCAGGAGATCTACAACAGCCTGTTGCAGGTGCTCGAGGACGGCCGGCTCACCGACGGCCAAGGCCGCACGGTCGACTTCAAGAACACCGTGTTGATCTTCACGTCGAACCTGGGCACGGCCGACATCTCCAAGCCGGTTGGCCTGGGCTTCACCCAGGGTGGCGGCGAGAACAACTACGAGCGGATGAAGCAGAAGGTCAACGACGAGTTGAAGAAGCACTTCCGCCCGGAGTTCCTCAACCGCATCGACGATGTCATCGTCTTCCACCAGCTGACAACCGAGCAGATCGTCCAGATGGTGGACCTGATGATCGCCCGGGTGGAGAAGCAGCTGAAGAGCAAGGACATGGCGATGCAGCTGACCGACAAGGCCAAGGCGCTGTTGGCCAAGCGCGGATTCGACCCGGTGCTGGGTGCGCGGCCGCTGCGCCGGACGATCCAGCGCGAGATCGAGGACGCGCTCTC
>DASWBF010000182.1:0-2196 GCA_036390735.1 Mycobacterium sp.
ATCCGCACGGGGCGGTGTCGGGCTGCGGTGATCATCCACTCCGCGGCTTCGTTCGGGGTCAGCGCGGGCAAGCCCTGGTACTCCTTGGTGGGAGCGATCATCGGTGTCGCGACGAGCGGGTAGTACAGCGTGGTCGAGTGCACACCGCGGCCCGACCACTCGGTTTCGATCACCCGGCTCACCGACGACAGCGCCGCCTTCGACGCGTTGTAGACGGCGAACAGCGGTGAGGCGTCGCTGAACACGCCCCACGTCGCGACGTTGATGATGTGCCCGTCGCCGCGCTGCAGCATGCCGGGCGCGAACCCCCGGATGAGCCGCAGCGGCGCGTAATAGTTCAGCGCCATCGTCCGTTCGACGTCATGCCAGCGGTCGAGCGACTCCACCAGCGGCCGGCGGATCGAACGGGCGGCGTTGTTGACGAGGATGTCGACGCCGCCGAGGCGGTCCTCCACCGTCTTCACCGCTTCGTCGACCGCGTCGAGATCGGACAGGTCGCACGGCAGTGCGATCGCGCAGCCGCCGTCGGTGGTGATCCGCTGGGCGACCGCGTCGAGCAGGTCTTGTCTGCGTGCGACGGCGACGACGGTGGCGCCCTGTTGCGCGAACAAGATAGCGGCCGCTTCGCCGATGCCCGACGACGCGCCGGTGATCACGACGCGCTTGTCGGTCAGGTTTACGGTGTAGGCCGACGGCCGGTGCAGCAGTAGCTGTTCGGCGATCGGCGGTCGCATGCTCGCCATCACCATCGCGCGGGAGAGCCGCCGCAAGGGATTCACTCCTCGGAGTGTATCCGGTGAAATGCAGGGCACGAAGCTCGCAAACCGGCGAGCCGTGCAAACGCTGGGCCTGCCACGGTCAAGTGGTGTGTGCTACGCATGGCGGGCGTGCCCCACAATCAAAAGCCGCTGCGCTCAGGCGATTACAGTAGGCTCTTGAACCGCTGGCGGTGCGTCGTCTCGGGCTGGCGCTGGATTCCGTTGTGCCAGAACACGTCGCGCTCTCGGCGGTGAACTCGGTGATGGACCGCGCTGGCCTGAACGCGAAGGCCGAAGTCGAATTGAGTGTGAAACCCTATGAGGCGATTCTGGAACAGATGGAAGCCGGATCTCGTGCTGAGTATCGCAGATCTGTGGCAGAGAGGACGATTCGGAATCTCAAGCGGCGCTTCCCGCTGCCGATGACGAACTGATCATGGACGCTGGCGAGATCGACGCCGAGATCGGGCACGGCCGCAAGAACGACGACGCCGATGCGTTGTCGGTCGGTGTCGCCGCGCTGACATCACGCACGCTGAAAACTGCCGAAACCGAGGCCGAAACCACGGCGTTGCGCGCCGTCGTGGAGCACCGCGACGACCTGGTGAAGACTCGCACCCAGACCGTGAACCGACTGCACGTGGTGCTCACCAACCTGATTCCCGGCGGTGCCGGACGCAACTTGGGCGCAGATCGCTGCTGAACTCCTGCGCGGCGTGCGACCCCGCGATGCCGCCGGCAAGACGCTGCGTGCCCTGGCGCTAAATCTGGTCAGTGAGGTGCGCCAGCTGGATCGCCGGATCGCCAAGGCCGCCAGCGATATTCAGACCGCTGTGACCGCATCCGCCACCACCTTGACCGACCTGCACGGCCTCGGCGCATTGACCGCGGGCAAGATCCTCGGCCGCGCCGGTGACGTTGGCCGGTTCCGGTCGGCGGCCGCGTTCGCCAGCTACACCGGCACCGCCCCGATCGAGGTGTCCTCCGGCGACGTGGTCCGTCACCGACTTTCCCGCGCCGGCGATCGCCAACTCAAACTTCTGCCTGCACGTCATGGCCATCACCCAAGTCCGCCAAGACACCCCTGGCAGGGCCTACTACCTGAGGAAACGATCCGAAGGCAAGAGTCACAACGAAGCCATGCGGTGTCTGAAACGGCGCCTCTCCGACCTGGTATATCGACAGCTGAACCGCGACGCAGCCAAACGGAAAGGCAGGCCCGGGAGGACACTCGGGGGCGGCTCTATCGTCTTGCGCGGCCGGCTGAAACCCCGCACACCGGCTCTTCAGACAAGTCACTTCCCGGGCCCGCTCCCAAACCCTACAACCCCGCAGAAACCGAACTACTTGACACAGAGAGGCGCCAGTATCGCGCATCAGCTTCACAGCAGCTCAAACGCGGTAGTTAGAGCAGCAAATAGCGGTCCGTGACCTAGAT
>DASWBF010000183.1:0-15509 GCA_036390735.1 Mycobacterium sp.
GTCGCCGCACCGAGCGCGCGGACGGTGCGTTCGCGCGCGTACCCCCATTTGGCCAGCGCACCGCCGCAGCGCGGGCAGCACATGACGGCGTCGGCGAGCCGGGCCTCGGCGTCCTCGGGTCGGCGGACGACGATCACTGCCCGACACTGCGTTCACGGTGCATCAGTGTTGCCTACCACACCCCGGATTGGGGAAGGGGTCAGTTCGTGTTGGGCGCAACAGCTTTGGGGTCCGTGCCGTCACTCACTTTGCCGACGACGCCCACTCGTCACGATGCCCCGCGTCGTTCGGTACGGCGCGGGCCCGTCACCGGCTGCACCACCGTACATCGCAACATTGGTGGTGCCGACGAAAGCCCGCAACCCGAACCTTCGGCGGCATCCGAAGTGACGGAGAGACCCTCCGTGGTCGTCATACAGAAGGACGCTCAACAGACGCGGTGATCGCCAAAGGCATGGCCAAAGACCCCGACGAGCGTTATCAAACAACGCTGGAATTGGCCAAGTCCGCGCGCGCCGCGGTCACCACCCCGATTCCGCAACCGACAGTGCCCGCTGCGGCGCAGCCGCCCACCCAGACGGGGCCAAGTCGATTCGAGCCGGACGGTTCACCAGCAATCGGCCCAGATGCCTTCACCGCGGTGGGCGGGCTGCGGATTACGCGTTGCCCCTTCCGCCGCAGGACCCGATCATGGTGCTGACCGGGCGTGGCCACTTGGAGGTAATCGGTACTGCCTGCGCCGTCGGCGTCGACTTCGACGAAAAGTTTGAGCGCACAGGCGACTAATGACTAAGCCAAAGCCCTTTACAGCTCAGCGGCCAGCAGCTCAGCGATCTGGATGGTGTTCAGCGCGGCGCCCTTGCGCAGGTTGTCGTTCGAGACGAACAGCGCCAGCCCGCGGCCGTCCGGGACGCCGGGGTCCTGACGGATGCGCCCGACCAGTGAGTCGTCGACGCCCGCCGCGGCCAACGGAGTGGGCACATCGACGAGCTTTACCCCCGGCGCACTAGCCAGCAGTTCGCGGGCCCGCTCAACCGACAGCGGTCGGGCGAACTCGGCGTTGATCGACAACGAGTGCCCGGTGAACACCGGCACCCGCACGCAGGTTCCGCTGACCGCGAGCTCCGGAATCCCGAGGATCTTGCGGCTCTCGTTGCGCAGCTTCTGGTCTTCGTCGGTCTCGCCGGAGCCGTCGTCGACCAGCGACCCGGCCAACGGCACCACGTTGAAAGCGATTGGAGCGACGTACTTTTCGGGCGGCGGGAAGTCCAACGCGGCCCCGTCGTGCACCAGTTGTTCGGCGTCGTCGATCACCGCGCGCGCTTGCGCCGCCAACTCGTCCACCCCGGCGACCCCACTGCCCGACACCGCCTGATACGTCGAGGCGACCATCCGCACCAGCTGCGCCTCGTCGTGCAGCACCTTGAGCACCGGCATCGCGGCCATCGTGGTGCAGTTCGGGTTGGCGATGATGCCCTTCGGCCGGTTCGCCGCTGCGGCGAAGTTCACCTCGGAAACCACCAGCGGCACGTCAGGGTCCTTGCGCCACGCCGACGAGTTGTCGATCACCGTCACCCCGGCCGCCGCGAACCGCGGCGCCTGCACCCGCGACATCGTCGCGCCGGCGGAGAACAGCGCGATGTCAAGCCCGGCGGGGTCGGCGATGGCGGCGTCCTCGACCTCGATCTCCTGCCCCCGAAACGCCAGCTTGCGCCCCGCCGACCGCGAAGACGCGAAGAACCGCACCGACGTCGCCGGAAAATCGCGCTCCTCCAACAACGTTCGCATCACAAGGCCGACCTGACCGGTGGCGCCGACGACTCCGATCGCAACCATCAGCGGCCCGTCCCCGCGTACACCGTGGCGACCTCGTCGCCGCCGAGCCCGAACGCCTCGTGGAGCGCGGCGACGGCCTTGTCGAGCTCAGTGTCCTTGACCAGCACCGAGATTCGGATCTCGGACGTCGAAATGAGATCGATGTTGACACCCACCCGGGCCAGCGCCTCGCAGAACGTCGCGGTGACACCGGGATGGCTGCGCATACCGGCGCCGACAAGTGACACCTTGCCGATGTGGTCGTCGTAAAGCACTTTGATAAATCCGATTTCGGCCTGTCGTGATGTGAGTTCCTCGACTGCGCGCGGCCCGCTCTCGCGCGAACAGGTGAACGTGATGTCGGTCTTGCCGTCTTCGATCTTGGATACGTTCTGCAACACCATGTCAATGTTCACGTCGGCGTCGGCGACAGCGCGAAAAACCTTGGCGGCGTAGCCCGGAACGTCGGGGATGCCGACGATCGTGACCTTGGCCTCGCTGCGGTCGTGTGCGACTCCGGTCAGAATGGCGTCTTCCACGGGTATGTCCTCCATCGATCCGGCCACCAATGTGCCGGGCTTGTCGGTGTACGACGACCGCACGTGTATCGGAACGTCGTAGCGGCGTGCGTATTCCACGCAGCGCAGCATCAGCACCTTCGCGCCGCACGCAGCCAACTCGAGCATCTCCTCGAAGCTGACCTTGTCCAGCCGGCGCGCGTTGGACACGATCCTCGGGTCGGCGGTGAAGATCCCGTCGACGTCGGTGTAGATCTCGCACACGTCGGCGTGCAGCGCGGCGGCCAGCGCGACCGCGGTGGTGTCCGATCCGCCGCGGCCCAACGTGGTGACGTCCTTGCTGTCCTGGCTGACCCCCTGGAATCCGGCAACAAGCACGATCAGCCCCTCGTCGAGCGCCGAACGCAACCGGCCCGGGGTGACGTCGATGATCTTCGCGTTGCCGTGGATGCTCGTGGTGATCACGCCGGCCTGCGACCCGGTGAACGAGCGGGCCTGCGCGCCGAGCGACTCGATGGCCATCGCGACCAGCGCGTTGCTGATGCGTTCACCCGCGGTCAGCAGCATGTCCATCTCGCGCGGCGGCGGCGACGGGCACACCTGCCTGGCAAGGTCCAGCAGGTCGTCGGTGGTGTCCCCCATCGCCGACACCACGACGACGACGTCGTCGCCCTTCTTCTTGGTTTCGACGATGCGCTCGGCGACGCGACGGATGCGGTCGGCGTCAGACACCGACGATCCGCCGTATTTCTGCACGACGAGCGCCACGAAGGAACCTTTCTGGAGCGGGTTTCTCCAAGAATAAGGGCTGCGCGCATTTCATTTTTGCCGTCGGTAGCGTGGGGAACCGTGACCGATCGGCGCGCCGACACCAGCGTCCCGATCAATCCGGTGCTCGCCGCCCGCTGGAGCCCTCGCGCGTTCGACGCGTCCGCCGTGCTGAGCCCCGAGCAGATCACCGCGCTGCTCGAGGCTGCCCGCTGGGCCGCGACGTGGGGCGATCGCCAGCCGGTGCGGTTCGTCGTCGGTATCCGCGGCGACGAAACATTCACTGAAGTGGGCGACCTGCTCAAGCGGGGGAACAGTTACGCGAAGCTGGCCAGCGCGTTGATCCTGGCCTGCATCGACGAGGGCCCGGACGAGAAGACCGCGCGGTACGCGGCGGTCGACGCCGGCGCTGCGATCGCACAGCTGACGGTCGAGGCGTTTTCGCGTGGGTTGGTCGCCCACCCGATGGCGGGGTTCAACGCCGACGGCGCGCGCGCCGCGTTCGGCCTGCCCGACGAGGTCTGTCCGATCGCGGTCGTCGCGGTCGGAGCGCTCGGCGACTACGCCAACGTCGATCCGGCGGTCGTCGAGCGCGACGCGCGCGGACGGCAACGCCTGCCGCTGGCGGAGATCGCGTTCGCGGGCCGCTGGGGACGGCCGTTTCAGCCGTAGAGTTTCGCGGCCTTCGTCGCGACGTCAGCTGCCATCTGACAGTCGTCCGCCTCGACGACGACGGCGGGCCGGATCACCACGTCGGTGGGGTCGACGTATCCGACGCCGATCACCCTGCGCTGCATCGGTGCGCCGACGAACGAAACCGCCGAGCACGGCGCAGGGCCGGCGTCGATGAGTTGCGGCTGCAACCCCACCTCTATACCGACGTCAACGGTGCTGAACTTGCATTGGTACGGCCCCGAGCCAGGCACGTCCCACCGCGTGACGTTTTTCACGACTGACAGCACCTCGCACGGGTCGCGTTCGGCGAGCCGAGCCGGGTAGGTGGCCGCCGCGTCGCGTGGCGGCAGCGGCTTGCTGGCCAGCCGTTGAGCAAGCGCGCCGGCGATCCGCCTGGTCAGCTCGCAGTCCTGCGCGCCGATCGGCTCGACCCGAACCGACGGCTGCATCCACTCAGGCAGCGGCGGAGCCGCCGGCAACCCGCTCAGTGGCAGCGGTACCAATGCCTGGCAGCCGCTGGGCGCAGTTGCCGACATCTCCAACTCCACCGACACGAAACGCCGCTCGCTGACTCCGCTGACCTTGAGTTCGGCGTCGCATTCGTCGAACGCGAAAAGTGTTCCGACTGAGACCAATTCACCGATGTTGGCTGACGTACTGATCAGCCCGCACACGTCGACGCGGCGCAGCGCGCGCAGGTAGGCCAGGTAGCTGATGTCATCGGCGCTGAGCTGCTGACCGTAGACGGGAACGTCGCCGGCGAAGAAGAAGCTCTGATCGACGTCCTTGGGCCCGATGACGGGCGTGCCCTCGATCGGGGCTGAGCAGCTCGTCAGCAGCGTCGCGGCGACCAGTGCCACAGCCAATGAACTGGCCGGTCGCAGCATGCGGTACAGTAACCGACGTGCAGCGGATGCTCCTTCTCGGCAGCCGCGACGGGGTCTGATCAGACCGGCTTCCCGTCGCGGGTAGTCGCGATGTGCCGGTCGTAGTTCAATAAACTCCCGGAAAGCAGCCCCAATGACTGAAGAATTCGCCGACGCGTTCGTATCGGCACGCACTGTCACCACTCCGTCCGGACCCCCACGCGCCGGGCAGCCCGCGTGGAACACCCAGCGCGGCACGGCGATGCCGGTGCATCGGTATCGTCCGTTCGCCGACGAGGTCGAGCCGATCCGCCTGCCCGACCGCACCTGGCCGGATCGCGTGATCACGCACGCCCCGACGTGGTGTGCGGTGGACCTGCGCGACGGCAACCAGGCGCTGATCGACCCGATGAGCCCGGCCCGCAAACGCCGGATGTTCGATCTGCTCGTCCGGATGGGCTACAAGGAGATCGAGGTCGGCTTCCCGTCGGCCAGCCGGACCGACTTCGACTTCGTCCGCGAAATCATCGAGCAGGGTGCGATTCCCGACGATGTCACGATCCAGGTGCTGACGCAGTGCCGCTCGGAGCTGATCGAGCGGACGTTCGAGGCCTGTGTGGGCGCCCCGCGCGCGATCGTGCATTTCTACAACTCGACGTCGATTCTGCAGCGCCGCGTGGTGTTCCGCGCCGACCGCGACGAGGTCCGCAAGATCGCCACCGACGGCGCCCGCAAGTGCGTCGAAGAAGCCGCGAAATACCCTGGCACGCAATGGCGGTTCGAGTATTCACCGGAGTCCTACACCGGCACCGAACTCGAATACGCGGTCGAGGTGTGTAACGCCGTGGGCGACGTGATTCAGCCGACCCCGGAGAACCCGATCATCTTCAACCTGCCCGCCACTGTCGAGATGGCCACGCCCAACGTCTACGCCGACTCGATCGAGTGGATGCACCGCAACCTAAAGCGCCGCGACAGCGTCATCTTGAGCTTGCACCCGCACAACGACCGCGGAACTGCCGTCGCCGCAGCCGAATTGGGCTTCCAAGCCGGGGCCGACCGGATCGAGGGCTGCCTGTTCGGCAACGGCGAGCGCACCGGCAACGTCTGCCTGGTAACGCTGGGCTTGAACCTGTTCAGCCGCGGCATCGACCCGCAGATCGACTTCAGCAACATCGACGAGATCCGCCGCACGGTCGAGTACTGCAACCAGCTGCCCGTGCCTGAACGCCATCCGTACGGCGGCGACCTGGTGTACACCGCGTTCTCGGGCAGCCACCAGGACGCGATCAACAAGGGTCTGGACGCGATGAAGTTTCATGCGGACGACGTCGGCTCCGATGTTGATGACCTCCTGTGGCAAGTCCCTTACCTGCCGATCGACCCCAAGGACGTCGGCCGCACATATGAGGCCGTGATCCGGGTGAACTCGCAGTCGGGCAAGGGCGGCGTCGCCTACATCATGAAGGCCGACCACGGGCTGATGCTGCCGCGCCGGTTGCAGATCGAGTTCTCTCAGGTGATCCAGAAGATCACCGACGGCGAGGGCGGCGAAGTGTCGTCGAAGGAGATGTGGGACGTCTTCGCCGACGAGTACTTGACGCCGGTTCGCCCGCTGGAGCGCGTCCGGCAGCGCGTCGTCGCCGCCGAAACCGACGGTGGCACTGATTCGATCGAGGCGACCGTGCGCATCGACGGAGCGGAGACCGAGATCCGCGGCGAGGGCAACGGCCCGCTCGCGGCGTTCGTGCACGCGCTGTCGACCGTCGGCGTCCGCGTGCAGGTGCTCGACTATTCCGAGCACGCGATGTCCTCGGGCGAGCAGGCGCAGGCCGCGGCCTACGTCGAGGCGTCGATCAACGGCCGCACGGTGTGGGGCGTGGGGATCGCGACGTCGATCACCACTGCGTCGCTGCGGGCGGTGGTGTCGGCGGTGAACCGCGCGGCGCGCTAGGTCAGACGCGCTAGGTCAGAAAAGTGCGAACTGGTCGCCCGCGACGGTCGGGTCGGTGAACTCCTCGATCGACGCGCCGCCGATCACAGAGTCCAGCACGGCCATGAACTCGGCGTCCGAGATCGTCGGCACCCCCAATTCCCGTGCCTGAAAACCCTTGCCCTGCTGGGCGTTCGGGTCGTTGCAGATCACAAACGACGTGTCCGCGTCCAGCATGTCGGTGTAGGTGAGTCCGGCGCGCATGATCCGCTCGATCAGCTCCTCGTGAGTGCGCCGTACGTCCACGGACAACACGACGCGCATGCCCTGCACCAGCCGACGCCCCGGCACGTGCCGGCCCGGGTTCAGCCACCGGCATGGCACTCGCGCGGCGACCATCTTGAGCGGCCGCAGTTCGTCATGCGTCACGCGGCCGTTCGGCCAGCGCCGCCGCGACACCGGCCGCACCGGCAGCCACACGTCGAGCTCACGCGCCCGCTCCACCGCGGGCGTCAGCACCCTCGACAACACGAGCGCGTCGTCGAGCGCGTTGTGCGGACGTAACTGCGGGACGCCCCAGTGTGCGGCCAAGGTTTCCAGCCGCAGGTTCTCGGTGCTCAGCGACAGGCGCCTGGTCAGCTCGACGGTGCACATCACGGTGTCGACTGGCAGCTCGATCTCGGCCAGCTCGGCTTCGGCGGCCAAGAACGCGTAGTCGAACGCCGCGTTGTGGGCGACCAGCGTGCGGCCGCCCAGCATGTCGATCAGCTCGCCGGCGATCTGTGCGAACGACGGCTGGTCGGCGAGCATGTCGGCGGTGAGCCCGTGCACGTGGGTGGGGCCCGGATCGACTCCCGGGTTCAGCAGGCTGGCCACCGAGCGTTCGACTGTGCCGTCGGCGTTCAGCGCCAGCGCGGCGAGGCTGATGATCCGCGCGGTGCCCGGCCGGAAGCCGGAGGTCTCGACGTCCAGAACCACCCAGCCGGCGTCATGCTCGGCGACCGGCCTGCCCCACGGGGTCTCTGCCAGCTTCGGTGGCGCTGTCATGTCCCCCAGGGTCGCACGGTGTACCGACAAAACCGCTGATCGCAGCGTTCGTGTCGCAGGTCAGTAGCCGTTTCGTCATAAACTGCCCCGATGATCACTGCCCGCGGACGCATCGCGCTCGCGGCCGGAGCGACCGCGCGGTGGGCGTCGCGGGTAACCGGCCGAGGGGCCGGTTCGATGATCGGCGGCCTGGTGGCGATGACGCTGGACCGCTCGCTGCTGCGCCAGCTCGGGTCCGGTCGGCGAACGGTGTTGGTGACGGGCACCAACGGCAAGTCGACGACGACGCGGATGGTCGCCTCGGCGTTGGGGTCGCTCGGCCCGGTGGCGACGAACTCCGAGGGCGCGAACATGGACGCCGGGCTGATCGCCGCGCTGGCGGTGGCCCGGGACGCTGGTTTGGCGGCGCTTGAGGTGGACGAGATGCATCTGCCGCACGTGGCTGACGCGGTGGAGCCGCGGGTGATCGTGCTGCTCAACCTGTCGCGCGACCAACTCGACCGCGTCGGCGAGATCAACGCGATCGAACGGACATTGCGTGCCGGGCTGGCCCGACATCCCGATGCGGTGGTGGTGGCCAACTGCGACGACGTATTGATGACGTCGGCGGCCTACGACTGCCCGCACGTGGTGTGGGTGGCGGCCGGCGGCGGCTGGGCCAACGACTCGGTGAGCTGCCCGCGGTCCGGCGAGGTGATCGTCCGCGACAAGGGCCACTGGTACAGCACCGGAACCGACTTCAAGCGGCCGACGCCGCAGTGGTGGTTCGACGACGAAATGCTTTACGGCCCAGACGGTTTGGCTCTACCGATGAAGCTGTCGCTGCCGGGCGCGGTGAACCGGGGCAACGCCGCGCAGGCTGTTGCCGCGGCCGTGTCTTTGGGTGCCGACCCCGCTGCGGCGGTGGCGGCGGCGTCGGGCGTGTCCGAGGTGGCGGGCCGCTACCGCACGGTGACTGTGGGCTCGCATACCGCGCGGATCCTGCTGGCCAAGAACCCGGCGGGCTGGCAGGAGGCGCTGTCGATGATCGACAAGCACGGCGCCGGCGTCGTGATCGCGGTGAACGGGCAGGTACCCGACGGCGAGGACCTGTCGTGGCTATGGGACGTGCGGTTCCAACATTTCGAAGGAACTTCGGTCGTCGCCGCCGGTGAGCGCGGCACCGACCTGGCCGTGCGGCTGACCTACGCCGGGGTGGAACACACGCTGGTGCACGACACCATCGCGGCCATCGAGTCGTGCCCGGCGGGACACGTCGAGGTGATCGCGAACTACACCGCGTTCCTACAGCTCCAGCGCGCATTGGGGCGCCAGCGTGGCTGATTCGGTGGTGCGGATCGGCCTGGTGCTGCCCGATGTGATGGGCACCTACGGCGACGGCGGCAATGCGGTGGTGCTGCGGCAGCGTCTGCTGCTGCGAGGGATTCCCGCCGAGATCGTCGAGATCACTTTGGGCGATCCCGTGCCCGCCGAGTTGGACATCTACACGTTGGGCGGGGCCGAGGACTATGCGCAGCGGCTCGCCACCAAGCACCTCCTGCGCTATCCCGGGCTGCAGCAGGCGTCGTCACGTGGCGCGCCGGTGTTGGCGATCTGCGCGGCGATCCAGGTGCTCGGCCACTGGTATGAGACGTCGGTAGGTGAGCGCATCGACGGGGTCGGCCTGTTGGATCTGGTGACGGCGCCGCAGCCGGTGCGCACCATCGGCGAAGTGGTGAGCCGGCCACTGGTCGACGGGTTGACGGAGCCGTTTACAGGGTTCGAAAACCACCGCGGCGGAACGGTTTTGGGCTCGTCGGCGCGGCCACTCGGCGCGGTGGCGAAGGGGGCGGGCAATCGGGCGGGCGACGGCTTCGACGGCGCGGTGCAAGGCAGCGTCGTCGCCACCTACATGCACGGCCCGTGCCTGGCCCGCAATCCCCAGCTGGCCGACCTGCTGCTGTCGAGGGTGGTCGGCGACTTGCCGGCGTTGGAGCTCAACGAGATCGCGCTGCTGCGCCGCGAACGGCTCGCAGCGCGCTGACTGCGTCCAGAGCGACGTTTTGCAGAAGAAGTGTGAGAAGGGGGCCTGAAAAACGTCACTCTCGACGCATGCGGGCGCTCAGGCCATCGCGCGGCGGCCCGACAGCGCCCGGCCCAGCGTGAGCTCGTCGGCGAACTCGAGGTCGCCGCCCATCGGCAACCCGGACGCGATGCGCGTCACGCTCAAACCCGGGATGTCGCGCAGCATCCGGACGAGATACGTCGCGGTCGCCTCACCTTCGGTGTTCGGGTCCGTCGCGATGATCACCTCAGCGACCTCGACACCGTCGACCTGTTCACCGATGCGGTTCAACAGCTCGCGAATTCGCAACTGGTCCGGTCCGACGCCGGACAGCGGATCCAGCGCCCCGCCCAGCACGTGATAGCGACCCCGGAACTCCCGCGTGCGCTCGACGGCCTGAATGTCCTTCGGCTCCTCGACCACGCACACCACCGACGCGTCGCGCCGCGGGTCTGAGCAGATGCGGCAGCGCTCGCCGTCGGAGACGTTGCCGCACACCGCACAAAACCGCACGCCGTCGCGCACCTTGGCCAACACCGCAGTCAGCCGGTCGATGTCCGGCGGCTCGACCGACAGCAGGTAAAACGCGATCCGCTGAGCGCTCTTCGGGCCGATTCCCGGCAGCTTGCCCAACTCGTCGATCAGGTCCTGGACGGGGCCCTCAAACATGGGAGTACAAGTCAGATCCCCAACCCGCCGGCCAGCGGGCCCAGTCGGCTCTGCGCGAGGGCTGTCACCTGATGCGAGGCATCCGCAAACGCCCCGACGATCAGGTCCTGCAACGTCTCGACATCGGAAGGATCGACCACCTTGGGATCGATCGACACCCCGACCACCTCTCCGCTGCCCTTCATCGTGACCTGCACCAGCCCGCCGCCGGCCTGGCCGTGCACCTCGGCGGCGGCCAGCTGTTCCTGCGCTTCCATCAGTTGCTGCTGCATCTGCTGCGCCTGCGCCAGCAGCGCTGACATGTCCGGCGTGTCTCCGGGTTGCATCACAGTCCTCTTGCCTGTTGGTCTCGAGTTCGTTTCAGCTGGGAATCGACTCTGCCCAGGGTAGTCGTGGGCAAGCTACTTTGACGCAGTGCCAGAGCTGTTGCGCGTGCGTGTCGGTGCCGCTGCGGCCGCCGCAGTGCTCGTCACTGCGTCGCTGGTTTCTGCGCCGCACGCGGCTGGCCAGCCTGCCAACATCGCCGGGATGATCGTGTTCCTCGATCCCGGCCACAACGGCGCCAACGACGCATCGATCACCCGGCAGGTGCCCAACGGGCGAGGCGGCACGAAGGACTGCCAGGCCTCGGGCACCGCCGCCGACGACGGCTACCCCGAGCACTCGTTCACCTGGGAAGTCACGCTGCGGATCCGCTCGATGCTGAACCAGCTGGGCGTGCGGACCGCGATGTCTCGCGGCAACGACGACGCGCTTGGCCCGTGCGTCGACGAACGCGCCAAGATGGCCAACGATTTGCACCCTAACGCGATCGTGTCCATCCACGCCGACGGCGCCCCCGCGTCGGGCCGCGGATTCCACGTCAACTACTCCGCGCCACCCCTCAACCAAGCCCAAGCCGGACCGTCGGTGCAGTTCGCCCAGGTCATGCGCGACCAGCTGCAGGCTTCCGGGATTCCGCCCTCGAACTACATCGGCAACGACGGGCTCTACGGTCGCGCGGATCTCGCCGGGCTCAACCTCGCGCAATACCCGGCGGTGCTCGTCGAGCTCGGCAACATGAAGAACCCGGCCGACGAGGCGCTGATCACCACCGTGGAGGGCCGGCAGAAGTACGCCGCCGCGGTGGTCAACGGCATCGCCGGCTTTCTGGCGCAGAACGGGGGAACGGCCACCTAGTTGGACGTCGCCGGCTCGACTTCCTTCTTCAGGTTGGCCAGCACCTCGTCCTGAATCCTCTTTAGGCCCAGCGGCGCGAACGTCTTCTCGAAGAACCCCTTGACGCCTCCGGCGCCCTGCCAGCTCGTCTTGACGGTCACCGTCGATCCGGTGCCCGCGGGGGCGACTGTCCAGTTGGTCACCATCGACGAGTTGGCGTCCTTCTCGATCACGGTGTGGCCTGCGACGTCGACCTCGGCCTGCACGTCGCGCACCCGTGACTTGGTGGCCTGCAGCTTCCACGTCGCGACGGTGCCCTGACCTTGGCCGCCCTGCAGCACCTGGTAGTCGCTGTAGTGCGACGACACGATCTTCGGGCGGACGGTCTGGTAGTCGGCAACCGCGGCCAGCACCGCCTCGGGTGCGGCGTTGACCAGAACGCTGCTGGACGCGCTGACCTGTCCCATCAGGCAAGCCTCCTCTGGTGGTGGGCGGGTCGGTCGCATCGGCTGCGACCGCGGACTAGCGTATATGCGTGTCCACGCACGAAGATGGCGTCCGCCGGCTAATCGCCAGTTACCGTGCGATCCCCGAGACCGCCACTGTCCGGCTGGCCAAGCCGACGTCCAACTTGTTCCGCGCGCGGGCCAAGCGCGACGCACCTGGCCTGGACACGTCGGGGCTGACGGGCGTGATTGCGGTCGACCCGGAGGCGCGCACCGCCGATGTCGCCGGCATGTGCACCTATGAGGACCTGGTGGCCGCGACGCTACCGTACGGGTTGGCGCCGCTGGTGGTGCCGCAGCTGAAGACGATCACATTGGGCGGTGCGGTCACCGGGCTCGGGATCGAGTCGACGTCGTTCCGCAACGGGCTGCCGCACGAGTCGGTGCTCGAGATGGACATCCTCACCGGCACCGGCGAGGTGGTCACCGCATCACCGGACCAGCACCAAGACCTGTATCGGGGTTTCCCGAATTCCTATGGCACACTTGGCTATTCGGTGCGCCTGAAGATCGAGCTGGAACCCGTCAAGCCGTTCGTCGCGTTGCGGCACTTGAGGTTTAACTCGGTTTCAGATTTGGTGGCCGAAATGGACCGCATCGCCGACACCGGCGGGTACGACGGCGTTCCGGTCGAATACCTCGACGGCGTCGTGTTCAGCGCCGACGAAAGCTATCTGTGCATCGGGGTGCAGACCGGCACGGCCGGACCGGTCAGCGACTACACCGGCCAACAGATCTACTACCGCTCGATCCAGCATGCCGCCGGCGAGAAGCACGACCGGCTGACCATCCACGACTACCTGTGGCGCTGGGACACCGACTGGTTCTGGTGCTCGCGGGCGTTCGGCGCGCAGAACCCGCGCATCAGGCGGTGGTGGCCGCGGCGGCTGCGGCGCAGCAGCTTCTACTGGAAGCTCATCGCCTACGACCGGCGGTTCAACGTCGCCGACCGGATCGAGAAGCGCAGTGGCCGACCGCCACGCGAGCGGGTGGTGCAGGACGTCGAGGTGCCGATCGAACGCTGCGGCGAGTTCCTCGAGTGGTTCCTGGCCAACGTTCCCATTGAGCCGATCTGGCTGTGCCCGTTGCGTCTTCGCGATTCCGACAGGTGGCCGCTGTACCCGATCCGGCCTGGGCACACGTACGTCAACGTGGGGTTCTGGTCGTCGGTGCCGGTCGGTGCCACCGAGGGCGAGACGAACCGGCGGATCGAAGCGAAGGTCAGCGAGCTCGACGGACACAAGTCGCTGTACTCCGACGCCTACTACTCCGTCGACGAGTTTGACGATCTTTACGGCGGTGAGACGTACAAGACGCTAAAGAAGACGTACGATCCCGACTCACGCTTCCTTGACCTCTACGCGAAGGCGGTGCAACGACGATGACCACGTTCAAGGAACGCACGCACACCCTGTCAGGCAAGCTCACCTTGGCGCAGATCCTCGAGATCTTCGCCGAGGGGAAGTCGCCGCTGCGATTCACCGCGTACGACGGCAGTACCGCTGGGCCGGACGACGCGGAACTAGGCGTGGACCTGCGTACTCCGCGCGGGACGACGTACCTTGCCACCGCGCCGGGCGAACTCGGAATGGCTCGGGCATATGTGTCCGGCGACGTCGAACTGCATGGCGTTCATCCCGGCGATCCCTACGAGCTCTTGAAAGCATTGGCCGACAAGCTCGAATTCAAGCGGCCGCCGGCGCGTGTGATGGCCAACATCCTGCGCTCGATCGGCTTCGAGCACCTCAAGCCCATCGCGCCGCCGCCGCAGGAGGCGTTGCCGCGGTGGCGTCGGATCGCGGAAGGGTTGCGGCACAGCAAAACTCGTGACGCCGAAGCCATCCACCACCACTACGACGTGTCGAACAGGTTCTACGAGTGGGTGCTTGGTTCGTCGATGACGTACACCTGCGCGTGCTATCAGCACAGCGGCGCGACTCTGGAGGAGGCGCAGGAGAACAAGTACCGGCTGGTGTTCGAAAAGCTGCATCTGCAGCCCGGCGACCGGCTGCTCGACGTCGGATGCGGTTGGGGCGGCATGGTGCGCTACGCGGCGCGCCAGGGCGTCGAGACGATCGGCGTGACGTTGAGCGCCAAACAAGCGGAGTGGGCGCAGAAGGCGATCGCCGACGAGGGGCTGACCGACCTCGCCGAGGTCCGGCACGGCGACTACCGCGATATCGGTGAGACGCAGTTCGACGCGGTTTCCTCGATCGGTCTCACCGAACACATCGGCGTCGCGAACTACCCGGCGTATTTCCGCTTCCTGCAATCGAAGCTGCGCACCGGAGGGCTGCTGCTCAACCACTGCATCACCCGTCACGACAACCGGCACAGCGCAACCGCGGGCGGGTTCATCGACCGCTATGTGTTCCCCGACGGGGAACTCACCGGTTCCGGGCGGATCATCACCGAAATGCAGAACGTCGGTCTCGAGGTGCTGCACGAGGAGAACCTGCGCCACCACTACGCGATGACACTTCGTGACTGGTGCCGGAACCTGGTCGAGCACTGGGACGAGGCCGTCGAAGAGGTGGGGTTGCCCACCGCGAAGGTGTGGGGCCTGTACATGGCCGGTTCACGAGTTGGCTTCGAGCACAACGCGATTCAGTTGCATCAGGTGCTGGCGGTCAAGCTCGACGAGCGCGGCGACGGCGACGGCGGCCTGCCGCTGCGGCCGTGGTGGACGCCCTAGCGGCGCGGCGTACGCAGGCCCAACGTGCGACGGCCGGCTTCCAACAGCAGAGTGCACAGCGTCTTCGTCGACGTCCGCGACGTCGGGGTGGGTGGCCGCCGCGATGCCGGCCATGACCATCGTCGCCTTGACTCGGCCGACCGGCCCGGATTCGACACCTGCCAGCAGCGCCATTTGCCTGCCGATTAGACGGTTCCAGTCCGGGTTGGTGCGGAGCACCTCCAGCACCCCCGGGTCGAGGGCGAACACCGCAGCCAGTTTGCGGTTGGCTGCCAGGTGGGCGGCGTAGCCGCGGAGCATCTGTTCGGCACGCGCGTGCGCAGTGCGCTGCTGCTCGGCCGCTTCGACGATCGCCCGCAGCTGTTCGAGCATCGGTTCGACGATCGCCCGCAGCAGTTCCTCACGCGTGCGAAAATGGTGGTAGATCGCGCCCTTGGTGAAGCCGAGCTCGTCGGCAATCATCTGCAGTGACGTGCCCGCATAGCTGTGCCTGCTGAACAGTTCGACCGCGACGTCGATCAGACGCTGGCGCGTCTGAGTGTCGCTGACCTGCGGTATCACGCTGCTCATGGTTCTCCTCCGGCCGAGTGCCCTATCTCACCCTAGCTGGTCGATCGTCCAGTTGATAACTGGACGATCGTATAGTAACTTCCAAGACGATCGTCCAGCCAAGGAGCACACGCATCATGACCGCAGCACCGGATTTCTCCGCGACGACGACCTCGTGGACGATCCCTATCCCTACTTCGAGGCCATGCGCAACCGGTGCCCGGTCGCCCGTGAAGACCACCACGGCGTGACCATGGTGACCGGCT
>DASWBF010000184.1:0-3267 GCA_036390735.1 Mycobacterium sp.
GGCCGTTGGGGCCGCCTGCTGCAACCCGCTGCGCAGCGCCGCGTCCTGCTCGGCGGCCTGCGCCCCGATCACGTTCAGGTTGGCCGACCACGCCCCGATCGCGTCCCCGGAGTTGACCTGCGAATCCAGGATCGGCGCCGAGTGGGCGATGATGTCGTTGACCGGGGCCAGGTTGTCGCGGAAATCGCTGGCGATCGCCGTGGTGGAATCCACCAGCCGCTGCAGCGCCGGGCCCAGCCCGCCAACCGCCTGCGACGCCTCGGTGAGCAGCCCGTCGATCTTGTCGGCGGGCAACGCCGCCAGGCCCCGATTGGCGGCATCCAACGCCGGCCCGATTTCAGAAGGCACCGTGCCCGTGGCGATGGTCTGCCCGTCGCGGAGATACTGGTTGACGTTGCCGGTGGACACCAGGTCGACGTACTGCTCGCCGACGGCCGACACCGAGTGCACGTTCGCCGACGCGTTTTCGGGGATCTTGTACCGGCTGTCAATGCTCATCGTGGCCCGCACGCCCCGCTCGGTCGGCTCGACATCGGTGACCCTGCCGATCGTGATACCGCGGTACGTCACGTTCGCTGTCGGATACAACCCCCCGGATCTCGGCAGCTCCGCATACAACGTGTACTGGCCAACGCCCATCAACCGCGGCACCCGCAGGTAGTACCAACCGAGCACCACCAGTGCAATCACCGTCAACACCACGAAGACGATGAGCTGGATGCGGATGAGGCGAGTGATCACGCCTCACTCATGCCTTTCCACCAGTGGCCCGTTCGGGGCGTCGTGCGGGTTCGGGGTGAACCGGACGTCCGGGATCATCGTGGCGGGATCACGGCCCCACGACTGCTCGAGCGCGCGCAGCATGCCGGAGACACCGGTGCCGGACAACAGGCCGTTGTCGATTGCACTCAGGGTCAGGTCGGCGAGTATCGACACGTTGATGTAGTCGCCCCGAATGGCTTTCGGCACGTTCTCGATGTTGTAGGGCGCAGTGAGCATGATCTTCAACGCACCGATCAGGTACGGCGATGCCTTGCCCAGTTCACGCAGCGGTCGTTGCAGCAGAGCCAGGTTGGTGTGGAGGTTGTCGCTCGCGGGAGCCAACGCGTCGTCGGCCGCCCTGCTGATCCGGCCGATCGCCTGCACGGCGTCGGCGAACAGGTCGCGGGTGTCGGCGAAATGCTTTGCCAGCGGCGTGAATTCGGTGAACACCCGGTCCAATGTCTCGTTGTTCTCGGCGACGATCGC
Organism: Mycobacterium sp.; assembly: GCA_036390735.1. GTDB lineage: Bacteria > Actinomycetota > Actinomycetes > Mycobacteriales > Mycobacteriaceae > Mycobacterium. Next base: position 1,249 of record DASWBF010000184.1, read on the forward strand.
CAGCAGCCGGTTCGACTGGTCGATCGCGCGCGTCAGATCATCACGTTGCTGGTTCAGCTCGTCGGTGAACGTGTCCAACTTGTTCAAGAACCCCCGGATCTCCGGTGCGCGGCCCATCAGGATGTTGCTGATCTCGGTCTGGATGACCTCCAGGTCATCGATTCCGCCGCCCCGCAAGATCATCGAGAAGGACGCCAACACCCGCTCGGTCGTCGGAAAAGCCGATGCGTTCTTCAATGGGATCGTGTCGCCGTCCTTCAACGGCTGCGGCGACGGGTTCGGCGGCACGTCCAGCTCGATATGCTGCGACCCCAACAAGCTGGTCTGCCCGATCTTGGCCGTCGCGTTGGCGGGCAGCTTCACGCTCGGCTGCAATTCCAGGGTCAACGTCGCGACCCAGTTCTTGAGCTCGATCGCCTTGACCGCGCCGACGTACACGTCGGCGACCCGCACGCGGCTGTTGACGTTGAGCGCCAACGTGTTCGGCATCTGGACGTAGATGGTCATGTGGTCTGGACCGGAGCCCCGCCCACCCGGCAACGGCACGTTCCCGATGCCGCGCCACGAACCGCACGACGACACCATCAGGGCGATCGCCAGCAGGGCGACGCCGCGTCGCGCTAACCGTCCGATACTCGCGGTCCGCTTCACTGGCCCATCCCCTCAGCCGGGAAGCCGCCGGGCGGTGCAGGCGCGGCCGGTGCACCCACCGGCGCCGGCGCGACCATCGGGACTTGGGAAACACCTGGCGCCGGAGGCGGCGGCGGCGCGGGCTGCGGATACCACGGCGGCGGCAGCGGGGTGTTCTCGCTGTACGCGTCCGGCGGCCCGGGCAGGTTTCCGCCGGGCGGCACCCCAAACGCGGGCGGCGCCGGCGGCGCGACGATGTCGGGTCCGCCCATCAACTCGGCGAGCGACTCGGGGGTGAGCATGTTCGCGGTGAACGGCTGCACGTCCACACCCTGCATGCCCGGGGCGACGACCCAGCCCGGCTCGTGGTTGCCGTGCGAGAACAACGTGTCGCGGGAGAAGATGCCCGGCACGGTGGTGTCCTTGTAGCCCGGCGGCGGACGCAGTCGTTCCTCGGAGTAGGCGACCACCTTTGGCAACGTGGCGGCTGAGCTGATCTGGTTCAACCCGAACGGTAGGTAGTTGAACTTGATCGCGTCGAGAATCGGAGCCAGATACTGTGCGCACAACTCCGCGGACTCCTGATAGCCCAGCCGGCTGCCGGCCTGGATCGCGCTGCAGACGAATTGCATCGGGTTCGCGAAGTTGGCGATCACGGGCAGGCCGACGATGCCGCCGGCGATCGGCGAGGTCATGTTGACGATGTTGGCCGCGAGGTTCGGGAACACGTGCAGGCCGGTCTCCAAGCCGTCGCGTGGCTCCGGCTGCAAGATCGTGGTCGTGACGTCAGCCAGGTTGTCGATGTCGTGGACCAGCACCTCGCTGTTCTCGTCGAGGAAAGAGCGGGTTGTGGTCAGCAGCTGGTTGATGTCGCGCAGCGCGTTGGACACTTCACGGTCGGTGTTGGTGAACTTGTTCGTGAAGCTTGCGAGGTCGTTGTTCAACGCGACGAACTGCTGGTCGTTCTGGTACAGCGCATTGACGAACAGCGCCAGGCTGCGCACCACGCCGAAGAAGTCGCCGCGGCCCTTGTTGAGCGCGGTGAGCGCCTCGGACAGGCTGTTCAGCGTCTTGTTGAACTGCTGGCCCTTGCCAGCAAGGCCGTTGGCGGCCGACTCGATCAGGTCGCCGAACGGACCCTTCGGTTGATCCGGCGTCGGGCCGAGGCCGGACAGCAGGTTGTCGATCTCGTTCCGCAGCTCGTCCCATTCGACGGGTACTTGAGTGCGCTCGATCGGGATGACCGCGCCATCCTTCAGCACGGGACCCCCGGTGTAGGCCGGTGACAACTGGATCGTGCGGGAGGCGACCAGCGTCGGATTGAGGATGGACGCGGTCGCGTCAGCCGGCACCTTGTACTTGTTGCTGTAGTGGAACGTGATCTTCATC
>DASWBF010000185.1:0-3236 GCA_036390735.1 Mycobacterium sp.
CTATGCGGTTCTCGTCGCGTGCGCAGGACCGTGGACGGCGTGGGCGTCGACGGCGCGCTCGGCGAAGCTGGCGGCGTTTGATGCTCTTCGCGCAAGCGGCTCATCGCCCTCAGATCTTCTGGGTGAATTGCGCCCAACGCGCGAGGAGTTGTTCGGCCGCCCCGGAGTCGACAGCGGTGGCGGCGCGCTGCAACGCCGACTCCCAGGCGGGACGCCACTCGACGTCGCCGGCTAGCCCGGCGTGCGCCACGATCGCCCCGGCGGCGTTGAGCAGCACCGCCTCCCGCACCGGGCCCGGGGCGCCGGCTAGCACCGAGCGTGCCACCTCGGCGTTCTCCGCGGCGTCACCGCCGAGCAGGTGGGCCAGCTCGGCCTTCGGGATCCCGAACTCGGCCGGGTCGAAGCTCACCCGCTGCACCGAACCGTCATGGACCCGCCAGATCGAGCTCGTGGTCGTGGTGGTCAGTTCGTCTAGGCCGTCGTCGCCGCGGACCACCAGCACACTGGACCCGCGTTCGGCGAATACGCCGGCCATCACCTCGGCGACGTCTTCGAACGCACAACCCACCAGGCCGGCCCGCGGCATCGCCGGATTCGTCAGCGGCCCAAGCAGATTGAACACCGTCGGCACGCCGATCTCGCGCCGAGCGACCGACGTGTGGCGAAACGACGGGTGAAACAGCGGCGCGAAGCAGAAGCCGATTCCCACCTGCGACACACTGCGGGCCACGTCGTCGGGCCCCAGATCGATCCGAACTCCCAGCGCCTCCAGCACGTCGGCGCCGCCACTGCGTGACGACGCGGCCCGGTTGCCGTGCTTGATCACGTGAATTCCGTTGGCGGCCACGACAATTGCTGCCATCGTGGACAGGTTGACCGAGTTCGACCCGTCGCCACCGGTGCCCACGACGTCGACGGCGTCGGCGCCGATCTGCGCGCCGGGGACGCGACGGGCATGGGCCAGCATCGTGTCGGCGAGCTCGCGGACCTCTGCGGCGGTCGGCCGCTTCATCCTCATCGCTACGCCGAACGCGGCGATCTGGGCGGGGGTCGCCGCGCCGGTCATCACCTGCTCCATCGCCCAGGCCGCCTCACCGGGGGCCAGCTCGCGCCCGGAGGTCAACTGCGAGAGCACCCTCTGCCACGACAACCCTGCCACCCGCCGATGGTGCCACGCGGGAAGACTTTGTGACCAAAAGGGTCCCCCGCTGGAATCTGACAACTACAAAGCGTCATACTTCTGTTGTGACGAGCGCTGTAGGGACCTCGGGAACCGCGATCACGTCGCGAGTGCATTCCCTCAACCGCCCCAACATGGTCAGTGTCGGCACCATCGTCTGGCTTTCCAGCGAACTGATGTTCTTTGCTGGGCTGTTCGCGATGTACTTCACCGCGCGGGCCCAAGCCGCCGGCGACTGGCCGCCGCACCCGACCGAGCTCAACCTGTATCAGGCGGTGCCGGTGACGCTGGTGCTGATCGCGTCGTCGTTCACCTGCCAGATGGGCGTGTTCGCCGCCGAGCGCGGCGACGTGTTCGGGCTGCGCCGCTGGTACGTGATCACGTTCTTGATGGGCGCGTTCTTCGTCGCCGGGCAGGGCTACGAGTACATCCATCTGGTCCAGCACGGCACCACGATCCCCGGCAGCGCGTACGGCTCAGTGTTCTACCTGGCCACCGGTTTCCACGGCTTGCACGTGATCGGCGGGCTGATCGCGTTCATCTTTCTGCTGGTGCGCACCACGATGAGCAAGTTCACCCCCGCACAGGCCACCGCGGCGATCGTCGTCTCGTACTACTGGCACTTCGTCGACATCGTCTGGATTGCGCTGTTCGCGACCATCTACTTCGTGCGATGAGGAGCGCTGCTGTGAAACGACGCCGGTTACGCCGACGCCTTTCAGCCGGCCTGCTGCTGCTGGCGGCGCTGCTGCTGGCCGGCGGCCTGGCCTCGCTACTGACACCCAAGCCGCAGGTGGCCGTCGCCGACGAATCCGCAGAAGCGTTGGTGCGCAACGGCAAGCAGCTCTACGAGACGTCGTGCGTGTCCTGCCACGGGGCGAACCTTCAGGGTATCGCCGAGCGCGGCCCCAGCCTTATCGGCGTCGGCGAGGCCGCGGTCTACTTCCAGGTCTCCACCGGGCGCATGCCGGCGATGAGCCAGAGCGCCCAGGCGCCGCAGAAGCCGCCGAACTTCGACGAGAACCAGATCGACGCGCTGATGGCCTACGTGCAGGCCAACGGTGGCGGGCCAATGGTCGTCCGCGACCCCAACGGCCAGATCGCGATGGAGTCGCTGGTCGGCGACGACGTCGCCCGCGGCGGCGACCTGTTCCGGCTGAACTGCGCGTCCTGCCACAACTTCACCGGCAAGGGCGGCGCGCTGTCGTCGGGCAAGTACGCGCCCGAGCTCGGCGGGGCCAACCCGGCACAGATTTACGCCGCGATGCTCTCCGGTCCGCAGAACATGCCGAAGTTCTCCGACCGCCAGCTCACCTCGGATGAGAAGAAGGACATCATCGCCTACATCAAGATGGCGTCGGATACGAAGGACCCGGGTGGCTACGGGCTGGGCGGCATCGGACCAACCTCGGAGGCGTTTGCCATGTGGGTGATCGGGATCGTCGGTGTGATCGCCGTGGCGCTGTGGATTGGATCGCGCGCATGACGAACGAAACACCGAAGGTGCCTAACGACAGAGAACTGAACGCGATGTCGCGTGACGAGCTGGTGGAGCTCGGCACCGAACTCGACGGCGTCGAGGTCATCTACACGGAGCCCCGCTGGCCGGTGGAGGGCACGCGGGCCGAGAAGCGCGCCGAGCGGCGGGTGGCGTTCTGGCTGCTGCTGGGCGGTATCTCAGGGCTCGCGCTGCTGGTGATCTTCCTGTTCTGGCCGTGGGAGTACGAGCCCGACAGCTGGGTGTACGCGCTGGCGACCCCGCTGTACGGGTTGACGTTCGGATTGTCGATCCTGGCGATCGGCATCGGCGCGGTGCTCTACCAGAAGAAGTTCATTCCGGAAGAGATCGCAGTCCAAGAACGCCACGACGGCCCGTCGTCCGAGGTGGACCGCAAGACGATCGTCGCCGAATTGGCCGAAACCCTGGACGCTTCCACGATCAAGCGGCGCAAGCTGATCGGGGTCTCGCTGGGCCTCGGACTGGGCGCGTTCGGGCTCAGCACCGTGGTGGCGTTCATCGGCGGCCTGATCAAGAACCCGTGGAAGCCGGTGGTTC